>JAUXRT010000650.1 GCA_030681635.1 Reyranella sp. | reverse complement strand
GCGCCCAGCCGGTTCTCCTCGGGATTGCGCAAGCGCTTGGAAAGTTCGCCGAAAGCCGTCCAGCGCGGCTTGGTGAACAGGATCCACGGCCCGGCGTAGCGGTCGCTGTCCTTCACCAGGAAGCGTTCCACGTCGGCGGCGTTGGCAAAGCGGTCACCGTCGCGGGTGAGCAGCGCCATGGCGACCAGGACGGTCAGCAGGCGCTCGGCATTGCGCTCGCTGATTCCGACCGCCTTGGCGGCCGCCGCAATCGTGTCCTGGCCGTGGGCGATGGCCGTGAAGACTTCGAGCTCGACCGCCGCCATCAGCGCGGCGCTCTCCCAATAAGCCTGCGCCATCTTCTGCAGGCGGGTGGTATCGAGGCGCGGTTTGCTGTCAGCCATTGGATAAAACCTCATCCTGAGGAGCGGCCGTAGGCCGCGTCTCGAAGGATGGGCCTCAGGCAAGCTGCGTGTTGCCCACCCTTCGAGACGCATCGCTATGCGATGCTCCTCAGGGTGAGGTGGATACTGATCATCTTGGCAAATGTTGTGGCAGAGGCCTAAGCTTGCCCCTCGCCTGTTTTCGCCGGGAGAAACCGCCCATGGACATGCACATCGCCCAGGATCTGCCGCTCACCGGGATCGATATCAGCGCGCTGCCTCCGGCCGAAGGCGAGGCGGTGCTGCGCCGCCAGCTCGCGGCGGCCTACCGGCTGGTCGATCATTTCGGCTGGACCGAACTGATCTACGGCCATCTCACGGCGCGCGTGCCGGGTGAGGCGCCGCACTTCCTGATCAATCCGTTCGGCCTCAACTACGACGAGGTCACGGCCTCGAACCTGGTGAAGATCGATCTCGACGGCAACGTCATCGGCAAGTCCGACTATCCCGTGAACTACGCGGGCTTCGTCATTCATTCGGCCGTCCACATGGCCCACGCCGCGCGCCACAAGGTGGTGATGCACACCCATACCCGCGCCGGCATGGCGGTGTGCGCCATCAAGGAAGGGCTGCTGCCGATTTCGATGGCTGCCACGACCTTCCACGGCAAGCTGTCGTATCACGACTATGAAGGCCCCAGCCTCGATCTCGACGAGCGCGGCCGGCTGCTGGACAACCTGGGCGACAACCAGGCGATGATGCTGCGCAACCACGGCATCCTGACCACCGGCCGCACCGTGCCCGAGGCGTTCATCCGGCTCTATCGCCTCGAGCGCGCCTGCCAGATCCAGCTCGATGCCGGAGCCGCCGGTACGCTCAACATCCTGGGCGACAACCTTGCCGCCAAGTCGGGGGCCGATGTCGACGGCTTCTCCGAGAAGGGCGGCGGCGCCATCGGCGACCTCGAATTCGCCGCTCTCATCCGCAAGATCGACAAGACCGATACGAGCTGGCGGCACTAGACCCGGGCTGGCGGATCATCAGGGGCGCAGCTTGTAGAGCGCCCTCAGCGACGTCGGATCGCTGCTGCAGACGACATCGGCGATCCGCCAGCCGGCCGGCGTCTGCACCAGGTCGAGGGTAACGCGCCGTGGCTTGCCCTTCATCTCGAAGGTGACGACACCGGTCGTCCGGGTGCCGGCTGTCGATACCGACACGGCGAGCCTGCTGATCTCCCAGTCCTGGGCGCAGACGAACGGGTCGCCGTTGAGAAGCGGCACTTCCCGGCGCCGGGCCGCGGCCGTGGCATCGGCCTTCATGGCGCGCGCGAGGTCGGAGGCGAAGAAGTGGCCCGGCTCGTCGTAGTTCTGGCCGGAAAAGTTTCTGTTCAGATACGGTTTGTATATCGCATCGAGGAACGCCTGCGCAGACGGCCGCTGTGCGAGGGCTAAACTCGGCGCTGCAACCGCGCTGATACACGCAAATATGGCAGTGCGTCTCAGGATTCCGGTCGATGGGGTCGCCACAATTTTGCCTCCGCCGTCCTCATATTAGCCGAGCAATTTCCGGTAAGTCCATGTTTTGACTTGGTAAATTAGATTTATCTCACAACTGCTTGAGACTCATCAAGATTATCGCATCGCCTAGGCAACATGGCGGGGATGCCGTATTATGCAAATCTGCATTCCTCAAATGAAAAAAAGCTTAACCAACAGGCAATCCAGTCCAGCCGAAGGCGTCGGGAGGTGGGCGTCGCTGTCGCAGTGAGTGTCTTTCCCGGGAGCGTCGGAATCGCGCGCCTGGGTTGTGGGTCCGGGCACGCGTTGTGTGGTGTGGGAGACGAAAATGAAGTGCCATGGGGTGAACCCGAGGGCCTGTGAGTGGGTGGCCTTTCGGATTGTGAGTACGTTCACCGACACGAGTGAGGAATCGGCGGGGCCGGCGGCGACTGCCCGTCCTGATCGCACGACCGCGATCTAGGTCTTCTTGCGCGCGTCGCGTTCCCCTCCGAGCTGTTTCCCGGAAGCCGGCCGCATGCGCTGGCGGAGAGGTGGCATTGCGTCGTCGGCCATCCTCGGCGGCTTGCTCCTCGTGCACCGGGCCGGCGCGCAGCCGGTCATCGATTATCCCAACGGCTCGACCAATGCTTCCGGCATCGTTCTGTCGACGGACACGACGCAGCTGCAGGTTCTGACCGGCGCGGCAACGCAGTCCGGCATCATCTCCGAAACCGGCGGGGCGCGTCCGATCGAGAAGATCGGCGTGGGCACGCTCACGCTGAGCGGGGCCAACACCTATACCGGTGCGACGACGATCACCGCAGGCATCTTGCAGATCGGTGCCGGCGGCACGGCGGGCGTGCTGGGCACCGGCAGCGTGGTCAACAATGCCACGCTGCAGATCAACCGCTCGGACGCCACGTTCACGATCTCGAACGACATTTCCGGCACCGGCGCCCTGATCAAGACGACCGCCGGCGTTGCCACCACGCTGGTCCTGACCGGCACGAACACCTACAGCGGCACGACGACGATCACCGAGGGCACGCTACGGATCGGCGCCGGCGGTACTTCAGGCACGCTGGGCACGGGGGGCGTGGTGACGACGGGCGGCACGCTCTCCTTCAACCGCTCCGATGCAATGACGGTCGGGAACCTGATCTCGGGCACCGGCACGGTGACGCAGATCGGTACCGGCACGACCACGCTCACCGGCGCCAACAGCTATACCGGCGCCACGACGATCGCGGCGGGCGCGCTCAACATCCAGAGCGCCACCGCGCTCGGCACCGGGGCGGCCGGCACCACCGTTTCGAACGGTGCCGCGCTGGAGGTCCAGGGCAACATCACGGTGGCCGGTGAGGCATTGTCGCTGAACGGCACGGGCCTCTCGGGTGGCGGCGCGCTGCACAATATTTCGGGCACCAACAGCCTCACCGGCGCCATCACCCTCGCCGGCGCCACCCGGATCAACTCCGACGCCGGCACGCTCACCCTGGGCGCGGTCGGCGGCGCCGGCCAGAGCCTGACGGTCGGCGGTGCCGGCGCCACGACGATCGGTGGCATCATCGGCACCACGACGGGCACCTTCACCAAGGACGGCGCCGGCACGGTGACGCTGAGCGGCGCCAACACCTACACCGGGGCAACGACGATCTCGGAAGGCATCCTGAACATCCGCAGCAATGCCGCCCTCGGCACGGCGGCGGGCGGCGTGACGGTGGCCGGCGGTGCCGCGCTTGAGCTGCAAAACAACATCACCGTCGGCGCCGAGGCCCTGACGCTCAGCGGGACGGGCGTTGCCGATGGCGGCGCGCTTCGCAATATCTCCGGCGCCAACACCTACGGCGGCGCCATCACATTGGGCAGCGCCACCCGGATCAACTCCGACGCCGGCACGCTGACGCTCAGCGGCGCGATCGGCGGCGCCGGCCAGAACCTCACGGTCGGCGGCGCCGGCACCCTCACGATTGCCGGCGTCATCGGCACCACCACCGGCACCCTCACCAAAGAGGGTGCGGGAACGACCAACCTGACCGGCACCAACACCAACTCAGGCACGACGACGATCTCGGCCGGCACGCTCAGCATCGGCAACAACACGACGACCGGCGCGCTGGGCACCGGCGCCGTGGTCAACGACGGCACGCTGCAGATCAGCCGCTCGAATGCCGTCACCGTCGCCAACGACATCTCGGGCACGGGCGGGTTGACCAAGCTCCAGGCGAACGTCGCGACGCTGACGGGAACGAACACCTACACCGGCACCACGACCATCTCGGCCGGCACGCTGAACGTCGGCGGCGGCGGCGCGACCGGCACCCTGGGCACAGGCGATGTGCTCAACAGCGGCACGCTCCTGATCGACCGGACGGACGACGCCCTCACGGTGGCCAACAACATCTCAGGCACCGGCGCGCTGACCAAGAGCGCGGCCGGGACGAACTCGACGCTGACGCTGACGGGGACCAACACCTACAGCGGCACGACGACCGTTACCGAGGGCACCCTGCAGATCGGCGCCGGTGGCACCTCGGGCACGCTGGGCACCGGCGGCGTGGTCACGACCGGCGGCACGCTGGCCCTCAACCGCTCCGATGCCCTCACCGTATCGGGCGTGATCTCCGGCGGCGGTGCCGTCACCCAGATCGGCGACGGCACGACCAGCCTGACCGGGGCCAATACCTATTCAGGCACGACCACCATCTCGTCCGGAACGCTCAGCATCGGTGCGGGCGGGGCGACCGGCGCGCTGGGTACCGGGGCCACCACCAACAACGCCGCCCTGCAGTTCAACCGCACCGGGGCGCTCACGGTCTCGAGCGCGATCTCGGGCACCGGCACGGTCACCCAGGTCGGCACGGGAACGACCAGCCTGACCGGGGCCAACAGTTATAGCGGCACGACGACGATCTCGGCCGGCATCCTGAGCGTTGGCGCCGGCGGCACGGCCGGTACGCTGGGCACCGGCGCCGTGACCAACAACGCCACGTTGCTCATCGACCGCTCGGATGCCGCCTTCACCGTCGCCAACAACATCTCGGGCACGGGTGCGCTGACCAAGAGTGCGTCGGGGACGAACACGGTCCTGACGCTGACCGGGACCAATACCTACAGCGGCACCACGACGATCACCGAGGGCACCTTGCAGATCGGCGCTGGCGGCACTTCAGGTACGCTGGGTACCGGTGGCGTCGTCACCACCGGTGGCACGCTGGCCTTCAACCGCTCCGATGCCCTCACTGTCGAAAGCGTGATCTCGGGCACCGGTGCGGTGACCAAGCTCGGCGCCGGGACGACCACGCTCACCGGTGCCAACAGCTACAGCGGCATCACCACAGTTACGGCCGGGACCCTGCAGATCGGTGACGGCGGCACCTCAGGCAACCTCGGCACCGGCGCCGTCACCAACAACGCGACGCTGGCGTTCAATCGCTCGGACGCGGTCACGGTGGCGAACGTAATCTCTGGCACCGGCGCGGTGACGCAGGCCGGTACCGGCACGACCACGCTGACCGGAGCCAACGCCTACAGCGGCGCCACGACCATTTCGGCCGGCACCTTGCAGGTCGGCGCCGGCGGCGCGACCGGCCAGCTCGGCACGGGCGCGGTGACCAACAATGCCACGCTCACCTTCAACCGCACCGGGGCGCTCACCGTGGCCGGGGCGATCTCCGGCACCGGCGCCATCAATCATATCGGCAGCGGCACGACCAGCCTGACGGGGGCGAGCACCTACAGCGGCACGACGACGATCTCGGCCGGCATCCTCAGCATCGGCGCCGGCGGCGCGACCGGGGTGCTGGGCAGCGGCGCGGTCGTCAACGACGCCACCCTGCAGATCAACCGGACGGGAACGGTCACGGTCGCCAACGACATTTCCGGCACTGGCGTCGTCACCAAGATCGCGGCCGGCACGGCGATCCTGACCGGGACCAACAGTTACTCGGGGACCACGACGATCACGACCGGCGTCCTGCAGGTCGGTGCCGGTGGCACCATCGGCACGCTCGGCACCAGCAACGTCGTCAACAACGCCGCCCTGTCGTTCAACCGCTCCGATGCGCTCACGGTCGACAACGTCATCTCCGGCACCGGGACCGTGACCAACCTCGGCGCCGGGACGACGACGCTCACCGGCGCCAACACCTACAGCGGCATCACCACGATCACGACCGGCACCTTGCAGGTCGGCGCCGGCGGCACCGCCGGTTCGCTCGGGACGGGTGCGGTCACCAATAACGCCACCCTGGCCTTCAACCGCTCCGATGCGATCACGGTGGCCAACGTGATCTCCGGGACCGGCGCGGTGAGCCAGGTCGGCACCGGCACGACCAGCCTGACCGGCGCCAACACCTATAGCGGCATCACCACCATCACGACCGGCACTCTGCAGGTCGGTGCCGGCGGCGCGACCGGCCAGCTCGGCACCGGCGCGGTGACCAACAATGCCACGCTCGCCTTCAACCGCACGGGGGCGCTCACCGTGGCCAACGTGATCTCCGGCACCGGCGACATCAATCATATCGGCAGCGGTACGACCAGCCTGACGGGGGTGAGTACCTACAGCGGCACGACGACGATCTCGGCTGGCATCCTGAGCATCGGTGCTGGCGGCGCGACCGGGGCACTGGGCAGCGGCGCGATCGTCAATGACGCCACGCTGCAGATCAACCGGACCGGATCGGTCACGGTCGCCAACGCCATTTCCGGCACCGGCACCCTCACCAACATCGCGGCGGGCACCGCGATCCTGACCGGCACCAACAGCTACTCAGGCACGACGACGATCTCGGCCGGCATCCTGCAGGTCGGCGCCGGCGGCACGACGGGGACGCTCGGCACCGCCAACGTCGTCAACAACGCCGGCCTGTCGTTCAACCGCTCCGACGCGCTCACGGTCGACAACGTCATCTCCGGCACCGGGACCGTGACCAAGCTCGGCGCCGGGACGACGACCTTGACGGGCGCCAACACCTACAGCGGCGTCACGACGGTCACGACCGGCACGTTGCAGATTGGCGCCGGCGGCACTTCAGGCACGCTGGGCACGGGAGCCGTCACCAACAATGCCACCTTGGCCTTCAACCGCTCCGATGCGATCACGGTGGCCAACGCCATCTCGGGGACCGGCGCGGTGAGCCAGCTCGGCGACGGCACGACCCGCCTGACCGGCGCCAACACTTACAGCGGCACGACGACGATCTCGGCGGGCACGCTGAGTGTCGGTGCCGGTGGCACCACGGGCGCGCTGGGGACCGGCGCCACCACCAACAACGCCAGCCTGGTGTTCAACCGCTCCACTGCGCTTACCGTTTCCAGTGCCATCTCGGGAACCGGCACCGTCGGCCAGATCGGCATCGGCACGACCACGCTCACCGGCGCCAACAGCTACACCGGCACGACGACGATCTCGGCCGGCACCCTCAACATCGGCGGAGCCGGCACGGTCGGCACGCTGGGCTCCGGCGCCGTGATCAACAATGCCGCGCTGATCATCGACCGTTCGAATGCCGTCACCGTCGACAACGACATCTCGGGCACGGGCTCGCTGACCAAGACTGCATCGGGGACCGCGACCACGCTGACGCTGACCGGCACGAACAGCTACAGTGGTACGACGACGATCACCGAGGGCACCCTGCAGATCGGCGCCGGCGGCACGGTGGGCACGCTGGGCACCGGTGGCGTGGTCACCACCGGCGGCACGCTGGCCTTCAACCGCTCCGATGCCCTCACCGTCAGCAGTGTGATCTCGGGAACCGGCGCGGTGACCCAAATCGGCGCGGGCACGACGACGCTGACCGGCGCCAACAGCTACTCAGGCACCACGACGATCTCGGCCGGCACCTTGCGGGTGGGCGACGGCGCCACTTCCGGGACGCTCGGCACCGGCGCCGTCGTCAACAATGCCGCGATGGGGTTCAACCGCTCGGACGACATCACGGTGGCCAACGTGATCTCGGGCACCGGCACGGTGAGCCAGATCGGCGCCGGCACGACCAGCCTGACAGGGGCCAACACCTATTCCGGCACGACGACGATCTCGGCCGGCACGCTCAGCATCGGCGCGGGCGGGGCGACCGGCGCGCTGGGTACCGGGGCCACCACCAACAACGCCACCCTGCAGTTCAACCGCACCGGCGCGCTCACGGTCTCGAGCGCGATCTCGGGCACCGGCGCGGTTACGCAGGTCGGCACCGGCACGACCAGCCTGACGGGCGCCAACAGTTATAGCGGCACGACGACGATCTCGGCCGGTATCCTGAGCGTCGGTGCCGGCGGCACGGCCGGTACGCTGGGCAGCGGCGGCGTCACCAACAACGCCACCCTGCAGCTCAACCGCTCGGACAACATTTCGATCGCCAACGACATCTCGGGCACCGGGGCGCTGACCAAGCTTGGCGCCGGGATCGCGAGCCTGACGGGCAACAATACCTACGCCGGAACGACGACGATCTCGGTCGGGACGCTGAACATCGGCGGCGGCGGCACGTCCGGCACGCTCGGCACGGGCAACGTGGTCAACAGCGCCATCCTTCTGTTCGACCGGACCGACGCCGCCATCACGGTCGCCAACAATATCTCGGGCGCGGGCGCGCTGACCAAGAGCGCGGCGGGCACGAATACGACGCTGACGCTGACCGGGACCAACAGCTACAGCGGCACGACGACCATCACCGAGGGCACGCTGCAGGTCGGCGCCGGCGGCACGACGGGGTCGCTGGGCACCGGCAGCGTCGTCACCACCGGCGGCACGCTGGCCTTCAACCGCTCCGATGCGATGACGGCCGCGAACGTGATCTCGGGAACCGGCACGGTGAACCAGGTCGGTGACGGCACCACCAGCCTGGCTGGCGCCAACACCTATTCGGGAACGACGACGATCTCGGCCGGCACGCTCAGCATCGGGGCAGGCGGCACCGCCGGCACGCTGGGCACCGGCGCCGTCGTCAACAACGCCACGCTGCAGCTCAACCGCTCGGACAACGTCACGGTCGCCAACGCCGTGTCCGGCACCGGCGCCTTGACCAAGCTGGGGGCGGGCGTGGCGACTCTGACCGGCGCCAACAGCTATTCCGGCACGACGACGATCTCGGTCGGCACCCTCAATATTGGTGGCGGCGGTGCCACCGGAACGCTGGGCACGGGTGCCGTCGTCAACAATGCCACGCTCCTGTTCGATCGGACGACCGCGGCCGTCACCATCGACAACGACATCTCGGGCACCGGCGCGCTGACCAAGAGCGCGGCGGGTGCCGCCACCACGCTGACGCTGACAGGAACCAACACCTACAGCGGCACCACGACGATCACCGAGGGCACGCTGCGGATCGGCGCCGGCGGCACTTCAGGCACGCTCGGCACGGGCGGTGTCGTCACCAGCGGCGGCATCCTGGCCTTCAACCGCTCCGATGCGCTCTCGGTCTCGGGTGTGATTTCCGGCACCGGCACGGTCACCCAGATCGGCACCGGGACGACCAGCGTGACCGGGACCAACACTTACACCGGTGCCACGACGGTCACGACGGGTGCGCTCAACATACGGAACGACACGGCGCTCGGCACCACGGCTGCCGGCACGACCGTCTCGAGCGGCGCGGCGCTGGAAATCCAGAACGACATCACGGTCGGTGCCGAGGCCTTGTCGCTGAACGGCAGCGGTGTCGCCTCCGGAGGCGCGCTGCGCAACGTCTCGGGGGCCAACACCTACGGCGGCGCCATCACCCTGGCCGGCGCGACCCGGATCAACTCCGATGCCGGCACGCTGACCCTCAATGGCGCGATCGGCGGTGCCGCGCAGAACCTGACGGTCGGCGGTGCCGGCGACACCACGATCGGCGGCGTGGTCGGCACGACGACGGGCACGCTCACCAAGGACGGCGACGGCACGGCGACCCTGACGGCGGCCAATACCTACACCGGGGCCACCACGATCTCCGCGGGCGCGCTCAACATCCGCAACAACACCGCGCTCGGCACGACGGCGGGCGGGGTGACGGTGACCAGTGGCGCGGCACTCGAACTGCAGAACAGCATCACCGTCGGCGCCGAGGCGCTGTCGCTGAGCGGCTCGGGCCTCTCGAGCGGCGGTGCGTTGCGCAACATCTCGGGCGCCAACGTCTACGGCGGCGCGATTACGCTGGCGGGGCCGAGCCGCATCAACTCGGATGCGGGCTCCCTGACGCTGAACGGCGCGATCGGCGGGGCCGGCCAGAACCTTACGGTCGGCGGTGCCGGCGACACGACGATCGCCGGCGTCCTCGGCACCACCACCGGCACGTTCACCAAGGATGGCACCGGCACCGCGAGCCTGACCGGTGCCAATACCTACAGCGGCACGACGACGATCTCGGCCGGTACGCTCAGCATCGGCAACAACACCGCAACTGGCACGCTGGGCAGCGGCGCCGTCGTCAACAACGGCACCCTGCAGATCAACCGCTCGAACGCGATCACGGTCGCCAATGACATCTCGGGCACCGGCGCGCTCAGCAAGGTCGGCACGAACGCGCTGACGCTGACCGGCACCAACAGCTACAGCGGCACCACGACGATCTCGGCCGGTACCCTGAACATCGGCGCCGGCGGCACGACGGGCACGCTCGGCACCGGCGCCGTCGTCAACAACGGCACCCTCGTGTTCAACCGTTCCGACACGGTGACCGTCAACAGCGTAATTTCCGGCACCGGAGGCGTCACCCAGGCCGGCACCGGCACGACGATCTTCGTCGAGGGAACCAACGGCTACACGGGCACGACGACGATCTCGGCCGGCCGGCTGCAGATCGGCAACGGCAGCACGAACGGCACGGTCACCGGCAATATCGTCAACAATGCCGTGCTCACCTTCGACCTGCCGAACGCCACGACCTACACCGGCGTGATCTCGGGCACCGGTTCGGTGACGCAAAGCGGCACCGGCACACTGAACCTGACGGGCACCAATACCTACACCGGTCCGACCACCGTCTCGAACGGACGGTTGGCCGTCAACGGCAGCATCACCAGCAACGTGACGGTCGCCAGCACCGCCAATCTCGGCGGCGGCGGGACGATCTTCGGCACCGTCACGAACAACGGCATGCTCGCGCCCGGCAACTCGATCGGCACCCTCACGGTGAGTGGCACGTTCACCCAGGCCGCCGGCAGTTCCTACGAGGTCGAGGTCAATGCCGGCGGACAGGCCGATCGCCTCAATGTCATCGGCGCCCCCGGCACGGCCACGATCAATGGCGGCACCGTGACGGTTGCGGCGGCGGCCGGCGTCTATGCACCCAGCACCACCTACACCATCGTCAACGCGACCGGCGGGGTGACGGGCACCTATGCCGGCGTCACCAGCAACTTTCCCTTCCTGCAGGCCTCGCTGGGCTACGACACCAACAATGTCTACCTGACCTTGAGGCCCGGTGGCTTCGCGCGCGGGGCGCAAACCGCCAATCAGAGGGCCGTCGGCGGCGCGCTCGACCAGGGCGTCACCGGCGCCAGCGGCGACTTCGCCACCGTCCTCGGCACCATGGCGACGCTCACCCTGGCGCAAGGACAGGCGGCGATGAATGCCCTGAGCGGCCAGCAATATTCCGGCTTCGGCACCGCCAACATCGCCAACAGCCTCTTGTTCATGAACGCCGTCGGCCAGCAGATGGCCTCGGCCCGCCGCAGCAGCGGGGCCGGCGGGCGCGTCGCCCTGGCTCTGGCCTGCGATGTCGCCTGCGAGGACGAAGGTCCCAGCCCGTGGAGCCTGTGGGGCAGCGCGCTGGGCGGGACCGGCAGCGTCGCGGGCAACGGCAATTCCTCCACCTTGACCTACAACGCCGGCGGCTTCGCGACCGGCGTCGACTTTCGCGCCGATCCGCGCTTCCTGGTCGGGCTCGGGCTGGGCTTTGCGAGCGGCAATCAGTGGGTCAGCAATTTCAGCGGTCGCGGCACGACCAACAGCTACCAGGCCAGCGTCTACGCCTCCTTCACCGAGGCCGCGTTCTACCTCGATGCGCTAGCGGGGTATGCCTACAACGAAAACCAGATGACCCGCATGATCACCATCCCCGGCCTGCCGCCGCGCACGGCGCGGGGCCAGACCGGCGCCGACCAGTTCCTGGCCCAGGTCGAGGCCGGCTACAAGATCGGCATCTATGCTCCGGCCGCGGCGACGCTGACGCCCTTCGCGCGCTTCCAGACGTCTACGGTGACCCAGGCGAATTTCGCCGAGACCGGCGCCAGCTCGATCAACCTCAACGTGGCGCAGCAGACGACCAAGTCGATGCGCGGCACCCTGGGCGTCGAGCTCGCGGGCGCTATCGACGCCGGCTGGCGCGACAGGCTCGCGCTGCAGTTCCGGCTGGGCTGGGTGCACGAATAAGCCGACACGTCGCGGCCGATGACGGCGAGCTTCGCCGGGGCGCCGGGTGCTGCCTTCACCGTCTTTGGCGCAGCCCCTCAGCGCGACAGCGCCGTGCTCGGCTTTTCCGCCAGCACCGCCATCGCCGACAGCACGTCGATCTACCTTCGCTACGACGGCGAAGTCGGCACCGGCACCGACAGCCACTCGATCTCGGCCGGCTTCAGGATCGCCTGGTAGCCGCGCCTAGGCGCGGAACTGCTTGCGGTCGGTGCCTGAATAGAGCGCCTTCACCGACCGTTCGGTGGCGTCGCGATGGGCGGCAAGCGCGGCGGGATCGAGATCGGCCTGGGGATCGGGCTCCAGGTCGAAGTTGCCGTGGGTGTCGCGTCCGCGCACCAGCATGGCGGAGTCGCGGACTTTCAGCTGGCGGACATGGGGCGGGATGTAGCGGATGGCGAAGCCGATGCGGCGGTCGTCCGTCGTGTTGGGTCCCGATCCATGCACCAGCAGCACGTGGTGCAGCGACATTTCCCCGGCCTTGAGCGTGAC
>JAUXRT010000644.1 GCA_030681635.1 Reyranella sp. | reverse complement strand
AACGACGGCTTCATCTGGTGGTTGGCCCGCCACAGCGCGATCGCGCACACCATTCTCCAGAACGAATTCAACCGCCATGTCACCGAGTTCCGGCGCCGCCTCAACGAGGACGACGCCGTGTTCGGCAAGCAGGCCGACGCGATCACCGACATCTATACGGAGAACATGAACGAGGTGCTGGGCGCCTGCGAGGCGCGTGGCCAGCCCTGCCTCGTCGCCATACAACCCGCCCACTCCGTCACGGCCGGCAACATCGGCGTGCGCGTCGACGATATCCTGTCGCAGAAGCGGATGATGCAGCTCTACGGCCTGCTGCTGGAGAAGGTCGCGGCCAGCCCGCATCGCGACAAGTTCATCGACCTCACGAAGGTCTTCGACAAGGGTGAGAAACTGCAGCTCTACGCCGATTTCGTGCATCCCAACTATGCCGGCCAGCAGGTTCTGGCCAACGCGCTGCTGGCACCGACGCTGGCCGCGCTGCGTTCTGCCAAGAGCGCGCCGCCCCTTCCCGCTCGCTGCCTCAGGCAGCGCTAGGCGTCAGCGGCGCTGCAAGGCGTAATAGGTGCCGACGGTGGGATTGCTGAACACCTGACGCGCCTCGAAGTTGTCGTGCAGCATCTTCGCGATGGCCTCGGCTCGGTTGGTGGCGGCCAGGCCGCCGAGCTGTCCCGCCAGTTCGTCGACGCTCCAAGTCCAGACATCGGACACCGCCACCTGGTAGCCGCGGTCCAGCGCCTGGTCGATATCGCGCTTGATCGACCGCGCATGCTGCTCGGCCGTCCAGTCGGGATGGCGGATGGCGCCGGCGGCAATGGCGATCCACTTGAATTTTGGCGTGGCCGATGGCGCGGGCGGCGGCGTGACGGCGCCGTCCCAGTCCCAGGTCCGGCTCCACAGCGCGTATTGCCAGACCGTGATCGGCTCAAAACCCCAGTAGAGAAAGACCGTCGAGGCGGGCGGGAGGCGTTTCTCGATCGCGGCGAGCGCGGCCAATGACGCCCGATCGCCGCCGCGCCAGCGCGCGAGTTGAATGCCGTTCCAGACCAGCGGCGCCAGCGACAGGACGGCGAGGCAGAGCAGCGTGCGCGGCCGGCGCCTCGTCATCGTCAGCAACGTCGCCGCCAACAGACCCCATGCCACCGTCAGCCATGGCATGACGTTGATCTGCATCTGCGGATCCTGCGGCTGGGAATAGAAATTGAACACCTCGCCCGCGCCCAGGGTGCCGAGAAAGACATAGGCGATGGCGCGCAGGCGCCGGTCGGCCCGTTGCGGCCACAGCGCCATCGCGGTGGCCACGAAGATCGCGGCCTGCAGCAGCACGGACACCGACAGCGGGAACACCAGGCGGCGGGCGGTCACCGGGTCGGTGAAGCCGCCCATGATCAGGAAGTAGTTCCCGACACCCGACAGCATCATCCAGGCCTTGTCCCAGGACAGGCCGGCCCAGCCGCTGTCCACGCCCTTGCCCGTCCACAGCATGTCGTGCAGGCCGACGGCGCCGTTGTGCCCGTCCCACAGGAGCTGGACGATGCCCGCCGTGGCCAGGATCGCGCCGATCATCGCGACGATGCGCCTGAGCCGCCGCAAGACCGGGCCCTCCGACAAGGCGAGCGCCAGCACCAGCGCCGGCAGGGTCGGAAAGATCAGCCGCCATTCGATCAGCCAGCCCAGGGTGAAGACCGCGCCGACGATCACCACGTGGATGTAGCTCGGCCGGCCGAACCACAGGCCGGCCAGGGCCATGGCGCCCAGGACCAGCGCATAGCCCGGCATGATGTCCTCGCTGATCACCGCGAGGAGCAGGAAGAAGCCGCAACCGAAATGGAAGAGCGCGGCCAGCGCCGCGGCCGCGACGCTGTTCGTCACCCGATGGACGAAGGCATAGACGAAGACGATGCAGAGGCTCGCCCAGAAGGCATTGAGATAGGCGAGCTGCTTCCAGGGCACGCCGCGCTCGATGCCCAGCCAGTCGAGCAGCCGGCAGAGCGCGCCATAGAGCGGGAAGTAGAGATAGTTCGAATCGTCGAGCCGCGCGGTGGCGGGATTGGCGATCCAGGGCTCGGTCTGGATGGCCTTGTACATGCCGTTGGCCGTCAGGATGTGCACGTTCTGCAGCCAGCCGATCAGCCCGACGAGGACCAGCAGCGACAGCGCGAATGCCAACAGGAGTTGCCAGCCGAGTGCCGGAGTCTTCATCGCCCGTCAGACCGGCTTGCGGGCCACGACGACATATTGCGCACCGAGCGGCAGCCACGCCAACGCCCGGTCCACGGGGCGCAGAAACGCCATCCCCGGCGGCATGAACATCAGATAGTCGGTGTCGAGGTCGTAACGCGCGGCATCGAGCAGGCCATGCCGGACCTCGGTCTCGTCGAGCAGGATGGCATTCTGGTCGATCGGCGTGCGCGCGATGACGTAGCGCACCAGAGGGTTGCGCGGATTGTGCTCGAAGACATAGAGCCGCCCACCGGGCTTCAGCACGCGGCCGAGCTCGGCGTAGACCGCCGGCCGCTCCTCGACTGGAACGTGGTGCAGCACGGCGCTGATGGTGGCGATGTCGAACTGGCCGTCGGCGAACGGCGTCTTCGCGCCCTGTTGCGGCGCCAACACGGGCGCCGTGCCGAGCATTGCCGGCCAGCGCTTCTCGACCTGGCGCAGCATGCCGGTGGAGATGTCGCAGCCGGTGAACTCGGCCCGTGCGCCGGTCCCCGCCAGCACGCGCATCAGGCTGCCGACGCCGCAGCCATAGTCGAGCACGGCGAGGCCGCCGGTTTTTAGCTTCGGCTCGCGGCGCATCAGCCAGCGCGTCTTCACGGCGATAAACTGGTCGGGCGAATTGCCCATCATCCGCTTGACTGGATTGTCGAGCCCGCCCTGGTACTCGGCGGCGTAGTCGTCGAACTCCGCCGGCTCGCCGGACCAGGAGACTGGCCCCGAGGCGGGTTCAGTCGCGTTCACTTCGGTCCGCCCACGATGTCGCGGATCATGAACAGCGGCCGCTGCTTGCTCTGGTCGTAGAGCCGGCCGAGATAGGCGCCGATGATGCCCAGCATCAGGAACTGCATGCCGCCCAGCAGCCCCAGCGCCGCCATGATCGACGTCCAGCCGGGCAGGTTCGAGTGCATCAGCCAGCCGACGATCGAATAGATGAAGAAGCCGAAGCCGACCGCGGCCATCACCCAGCCGATCGTCATCGACGCCATCAGCGGCACCACCGAGAAGGCGGTGATGGCGTCGGCGGCGAAGCGGATCATCTTGCTGAGCGGATACTTGCTCTCGCCGGCCGCCCGGGCGTGGCGGTCGTAAATCAGCGGCACCTGCCGGCCGCCGATCCAGGCCACCATGCCGCGGATGAAGCGGTGGCGCTCCGGCATGGAAAGCAGCAGGTCGAGGACGCGGCGGGTCACGAGGCGGAAGTCGCCGGCATCGGCCGGGATGTCGACATCGGTCAGCCGGTTGATCAGGCGGTAGAAGCCCGCCGCCGTCGCGCGCTTGAAAAGGCTCTCGCCGTCGCGCTGGCGGCGCTGGCCGTAGACCACGTCGGCGCCCCCCTTGCCATCCACGCCGTCCATCAAGGCCATCATGTCGGGCAGCAGTTCGGGCGGATCCTGCAGGTCGGCATCGATGATCAGGATGCGCTCGCCGCGGCAGACCGACAGCCCGGCCGTGAGCGCGAGCTGGTGGCCGTGGTTGCGCATCAGGTGAACGGCCACGACCCGCGGATCGGCGGCGGCCGCTTCCTTCATGACTTCCCAGGTGCGGTCGCGCGAGCCGTCGTCGACCAGCACGACCTCTGCAGTCCCGCCGTGGGCATCGAGCACCGCGCCCACGCGGCGCAGGAACTCGGGCAGGACCTCCTGCTCGTTGTAGCAGGGGG
>JAUXRT010000638.1 GCA_030681635.1 Reyranella sp. | reverse complement strand
GGGCAAGATCGCGGGCCGCGCCCATGACCTCGGCGTCGGCCACCACCTTGTTGACCAGGCCGATTTCCAGCGACTGGGCGGCGCTGAGCGTACGGCCGGTGAAAATCAGCTCGGCGGCCTTGGCCCAGCCCAGCATTCGCGGCAGGTACCAGGTGCCGCCCGATTCCGGCAGCACGCCGCGCTTGGCGTAGGAGGCCGCAAGCTTGGCCGACTGCGCCATGACCCGGATATCGGCACCCAGCGCCAGATCGAGGCCGTAGCCCGCGGCCGAGCCGTTGAGCGCGGCGATCACCGGCTTGTCCATGGCATGCAGAACCGGCGGCGGCGTGTTGCGCAGGTCGATATTGGTGGGCGTCGCCCCTGAGCCGACACTGAGATTGTCGGTGCCCTTGGATTGCGCCTCGAGATTGAGCCCGGCGCAGAAGGCGCGGCCGGTGCCGGTCAGGATCACCACCCGCACGGCCGGGTCCTCGCTCGCCCTGACCAACGCCTCGGTGAGCTGCTTCAGCATCGGGCCCGAGATGGTGTTCATGCGCTGCGGCGCGTTCAAGCTGACGGTCGCGATGGCGCCGTCGACACCGTAGAGCAGCTCATCGGGCATTAGCGCCGGTGTGGGCTGGGCCGCAAACTGGCTCATGTTTCCTCCCTCTGCCTTATGCGGCTATGGTGGCGCAGGAGAACACGCCACGCCATGCAAAACCGTTTCATCGACCTCTACAGCGACACCAAGACCAAGCCCTCGCCCGGCATGCGGAAAGCCATGGCCGACGCCGAGGTGGGCGACGAGCAGAAGATGGAAGACCCCACGGTCAACCGCCTGCGCGACCGCGTCTGCGAACTCCTGGGCAAGGAGGATGCGGTTTTCCTGCCGAGCGGCACGATGGGCAACCAGATCGCCATCCGCGTTCATTGCCGGCTGGGCGACGAGGTGATCGCCGACCGCACGGCGCACATCATCAATGCCGAGGGCGGCGGCACTGCCGCCAATGCCGGCGTCATGATCCGCATGTTGGATGGGCCCTATGGCGTCTTCACCGGCGAGCAGGTGCGCGATGCCCTGCGCGATCCCAACAGCCGCAACGCGCCG
>JAUXRT010000637.1 GCA_030681635.1 Reyranella sp. | reverse complement strand
TAATGTAGGCGCGGTCGGCGACGGCCTGGGAGAAATGCAGGTTCTGCTCGCACAGCAGGACCGAGAGCCCCTCGCCCTTTAACGCCCGGATGGAGTTCGCCATCTGCTCGACGATGATGGGTGCCAAACCCTCCGACGGCTCGTCGAGCAGCACGCAGCGCGGATTGCCCATCAGGGTGCGGGCGATGGTGAGCATCTGCTGCTCGCCGCCCGACATGCGCCCGCCCGGCCGCCCGCGCATGCCGGCAAGGTTGGGGAAGAGTGCGAACAGCCTGTCTTCCGTCCAGACCGGCGCACTGCCGCGTCCGGCCTGGCGGCCGACCTCGAGATTCTCCGTCACCGTAAGGTCAGTGAAGATGCGCCGCTCCTCGGGCACGTAGCCCAGCCCCAGCCGCGCGATGCGGTAGGGCAGAAGGCGCTCGATGCGCCGGCCGTCGAACGTCACCTCGCCCTTGGCCGGCGGCACCAGCCCCATGATCGCCTTCAGCGCCGTCGACTTGCCGGCGCCGTTGCGGCCCAGCAAGGCCACGACCTCGCCCGCGCGGGCTTCCAGCGACACGCCGTGCAGGATATGGGCACGGCCGTAGAAGGCGTGGAGATTCTTCACCGAAAGCATCAGTGCGTGCTCCCGAGATAGTCCGCGCGCACATTTTCATTGGCCCGCACTTCCGCCGGCGTGCCGCCGGCGATCAACTGGCCGCGGTCGAGCACGATGATGCGGTCGGCCTGGGAGAACACGACGTCCATGTCGTGCTCGGTGAAGAGCACGGCGATGCTGCGCTGGCGCGCCAGCCCGGCCGTGAGTTCCATCAGCGCCACGCGTTCGCGCGGCGCCATGCCGGCGGTGGGCTCGTCCATCAGCAGCAGACGCGGCTCATTTGCCAAAGCCATGGCGAGTTCGACCCGCTTCAGGTCGCCGTAGGCCAGCACGCCGCAGGTCCGCTCCGCCTGGTCGAGCATGCCGACCTGGGCCAGCAGCGCGTCGGCCTCGGCCCGGAACGCGGCGCCAAACCGCGTCAGCATCGAGCGCAGGCGGCCGGCGTGGGAATAGAGCGCCATCTGCACGTTTTCGCGGACGCTCAGCGACGCAAAGGTGGCGGTGATCTGGAAGGTCCGGCCGACGCCCAGCCGCCACACGGCGCGCGGGCGCAGGCCCACGATGTCGCGGCCGGCCAGCCGCACGATGCCGGCATCGGGCATGAGCTGGCCGTTCAGCATGTTGAAGCAGGTGCTCTTGCCCGCGCCATTGGGCCCGATCAGCGCCAGCATCTCGCCCGCCGAGACGGCGAACGAGACGTCGGCCACCGCCTGCACGCCGCCGAAGGCCTTGTGCAGTCCTTCGACCTGGAGAACGGCGTCGCTCATGCGCGAGCCTCTTTCCAGCGAAGAAACAATGCCTTCAGGCCACCGACCAGCCCTTGCGGGAAGAGCAGCACGATCAGCAGGATGATGCCGCCCATGACGGCGCGCCAGAATTCGGTGTGGCGGGCGACGGCATCGCGCACCCACGTATAGACGGCGGCGCCCACCACCGGACCGGTCAGCGTCTCGACGCCGCCCAGCAGCACCATGATCAGCCCGTCGGTCGACTGGCCGATGGAGATGGTCGAGGGTGAGATGCTGCCCTTGGAGAAGGCGTAGACGGCGCCGGCCAGGCCGGCCAGCGCGCCCACCAGTACGAAGGCCGCCCACTGGAAGCCGCGCAGGTCGATGCCGATCGCCTCGGCCCGCAGCGGCGAATCGCGGCCGGCGCGGAGTGCTGCGCCAAAGGGCGAGAACAGCACCCGCCACAGAAGCGCGATACCGGTGCCGCAGCAGGCGAGCGCCAGGTAGTAGTAGGTGGTCTTGTCGGCGAGCCAGGCCGACGGCCAGATGCCGAACACGCCGTTGCTGCCGCCGGTGACGGAATCCCACTGAAAGACGATCGACCAGCTGATCTGCGCGAAGGCGAGCGTCAGCATGGCGAGATAGACGCCCGAGAGGCGCACGCAGAACCAGCCATAGACGACGGCGAAGGCGCCGGCGCAGAGCGGTGCCAGCAGGAGGGCGGCCTCCATGGGCAGGCCGGCGCGCTTGAACAGGAGACCGGCGGCATAGGCGCCGAGTCCGAAATAGGCGGCATGGCCGAACGACACCATGCCGGCCGGGCCCATGATGAAATGCAGGCTGACGGCGAACAGCGCGAAGCAGACGATGTCGGTCAGCATGATGGTGATGTAGCGGTCGGCCACCAGCGGAACGCCCAACAACAGCACCATCCAGACCAGCGCGATCTTCCACGACGGCGCGGTGAGCGGCGGGACCGGGTCGGCGGCGATGCGCTGCACCGCCTGCGGCTTGCCTAAGAGGCCATAGGGCCGCGCCACCAGCACCAGCGCCATGATCAGGAACTCGACCACCAGGGTGAGCTTGGAGAAGGAAATCTCGAAGCCGAACCAGGTGACGGTCCCGATGCCGATGCAGAAGGCCTTGGCGACGCCGATGATGATGGCGGCCAGGAACGCGCCGGTGATGCTGCCGAGACCACCGACCACGGTGATGACGAAAGCGTCGGCGATGATGGCGAGGTCGAGTTCGAGATTGGCGGGCTCGCGCGGAATCTGGAGCGCGCCGCCGAGACCGGCCAGCACCGAGCCCACGAAGAACACCGAGGTGAAGAGCTTGGCCTGGTCGACGCCCAGCGCCCCCACCATCTCGCGGTCCTGGGTCGCCGCCCGCACCAGCGCGCCCCAGCGCGTGCGGGTCAGCAGCAGCCACATGACGCCCAGCACCACGGGGCCGATGGCGATCAGCAGCAGGTCGTAGGCCGGGATGCGCTTGCCCAGGATTTCGACAGCCATGGAAAGGCCTGGGGCGCGCGGCCCGACCAGGTCTTCGGCGCCCCAGGTGAACAGCGCGATGTCCTTGATCACCAGCACGACGGC
>JAUXRT010000389.1 GCA_030681635.1 Reyranella sp. | reverse complement strand
CATGAAGGAGCGCACGCGGCTCGAGGCCGCGATCGCCACCATCAAGCGCCTGCGCGCCGCCATCGACGACAATGTCGGGCTGATCGAGATGGCCGAGTCCGAGAAGGACGAGGCCATGATCGGCGATGCCGAGCGGGCGCTCGGCGAAGCGCGGACAGAGGCCGCCAAAGCGCGGCTCGAAACGCTGCTGTCGGGCGAGGCCGACGGCAACAACGCCTATATCGAGATCAACGCTGGCGCCGGCGGCACCGAGGCCCAGGACTGGGCCGAGATGCTGGCGCGCATGTACACGCGCTGGGCCGAGCGCCGCGGCTTCAAGGTGAGCTGGCTGGAAGAGAGCGCCGGTGAAGAGGCCGGCATCAAATCCTGTGCCTACAAGGTCGAGGGGCCGAACGCCTACGGCTGGCTGAAAACCGAGTCGGGCGTGCATCGTCTGGTGCGCATCTCGCCGTTCGACGGCAATGCGCGCCGCCAGACCAGCTTCGCCTCGGTCTGGGTCTATCCCGAGGTCGACGACGACATCGAGATCGAGCTCTTGGACAAGGACCTCCGCGTCGACACCTACCGCGCCTCGGGCTCGGGCGGCCAGCACGTCAACAAGACCGATTCGGCCGTGCGCATCACGCATCTTCCCTCGGGCATCGCGGTTGCAGTGCAGCAGGAGCGTTCGCAGCATCAGAACCGCGCCAAGGCGCTGCAGATGCTGAAGGCGCGCCTCTACGAGGTCGAGCTGCAGAAGCGCGAGGCCGAGCGGATGGAGATCGAGGCCAACAAGACCGACATCGGCTGGGGCCACCAGATCCGCTCCTACGTGTTGCAGCCCTACCAGATGGTGAAGGACCTGCGCACCAACGTGGAGCGCTCCGATCCGCAGAAGGTGCTCGACGGCGACCTCGACGAGTTCATGGCCGCGTCGCTCGCGGCGCGCGTGGGCGAAGGCAACGACAAGGCAGCCGCTTAGTGCTCAAGCTCATCGTCAGGTCGTTCGCTTTCGGATTGGCCGGCATGATCGTGGTGCCGGTGGCGATGTTCTTCATCGTTCTGACCGCCGCGCACATCTTCGATTCCAGTTGCGGCACGCCGGGCGATTCGGGTGGCTGCGAGATGGGGGCGGCGGGCATCGCCATTTACTCGGTGCTTCCGGGCCTCGCCCTCGGCGTCGCGTTCGCCCTCATCCAGGGCTACAGGAACCGCGCCAAGTGACGGCTGACGCGTTCGACAAGCTTCGGACGCGCATCCAGGGGCTTCGCGCCAAGACCATCGACAACGGCTGCACCGAAGGCGAGGCGCTGGCGGCGGCCGAGAAGGTCGCGGAGCTGCTCGATCGTCACGACCTGTCGCTGACCGACATAGAAATCCGCGAGGCGCCCTGCGAGCGGCGCGAATACGAGACCCATCGCAAGAAGCGCATCCCGCTCGACGATTGCATCGGTGCGATCGCCGAGTTCTGCGATTGCCGCGTCTGGCGCGAGAAGGACCGGGCAGGCGAGGGGCGATACGTCTTCTTCGGCCTGCGTGCCGATGTCGAAGTGGCGCATTACCTGACCGAAGTGATCGACACCGCCGTCCGCTCCGAGCTTGGCCGCTACAAGACCTCATCGGACTATCAGCGCTTCCGGCACCAGGAGCGGCACCTGGCCAATGCGTCCTTTGCCCTGGGCATGGTCGCCTCCATCGCCGACAAGCTCATGGCGATGAAGGCAGGGCGGGACCAGGTGAACAACAGCACCGGCCGTGGCCTCGTCGTCCTCAAGGCGGCGGTCGTCGACAGCGAACTCGAGAAACTCGACCTGAAGCTCCGGACCGTTTCCCGGACCAGCCGGATGGTGTCGCCGATGGCCTACGACGCCGGCGGCGAAGCAGGCGAGTCTTTCGCGGTCAACCCGGCGATCCAGGGAGCACCGACCAGGTCGCGAGGTTGAAGCGGGCGCCCTGCCTCAACACATAGTAGGGGCGGCCGTCGTGGGTCGCGCCGTCGGTGATGGCCACGATGCCGGGTCCGACCACGGTGAAGACGTTGCGCTGGACGAGGATGGCGGTGCCCTCGTCGATGCCAATGCCCAGGATTTCCGGATGCACAGCGACGAGCCGCGCCAGATCGGCTTCGCGACGGCGCGCGCCGATATGCTGGTCGATCGCGACATTGCGCAGGAAGCCGAAGCCGCGCTCGTGGCCGGGCGACATCAGCACCTCGCGGCCGGAAGGCGCGCCGCGAACGAGATAGGACCCCATGATGCTGGCCCCGGCCGACGAGCCGGCAACCAGGCCGCCACGCGCCAGCAGCTCGTGCAACGCCTGCTCGGTCCGGGTGCCGCCGTAGGTATCCGCCAGCCGCCATTGCCGCCCGCCCTCGATCCAGACGGCGGTCGCGGTCGTCATCGGGGCGACGAAGGCCTCGCTGTTGGCGACGGCGGGATCGCGTGCATGCAAGGTGGTGAAGGCGCCGTGCTCGGCGATGAACCGCGGCACCTTCGACTTGGCGGAGAGGTTTTGATCGCTCTGCGCCGTCGGGATGACGATCCAGCGCGCGCCAGCGCCGCCGGCATGGCGCTGCGCGGCCGCGATGACCGCCGCGCTGTTGTCGCCGCCGCCCACGATCAGCAGCGTGCCGTTGGCCGGGCCGGATGATTTCGCGTCGGCGGCACGGCCAGTCCAGGCCGGAAGGGCAAGGGGCACTGCGAGCAGGGCACGACGGCGGATCATCGCTTTCAGTTTACCGCAAGCACGGAGGTTTGGAACGAAGGACGCCGGCCAGCGTTGCCGCTCGGTCAGGAGTACCTCAATGGTCAAACAGTCAGCGTACGCGTCACTTGTCGTCGGATTGGGAATGGCGCTCGCCGCCTGCGCCGCCAGGGCACCCACCGCCAGCGCCCCGGCCCCCAATTATCAGGCCGCCACGGCTGCAACCCCGGCGCCGGCCAATCTCCGGGCCGTCTGCTACGACACCGCCGATCTTGGAACCTATCGCGTCCGCAGCGTTCAGCAGCAGCTCGCCGTCGGGGTCCTTTCCTGCAAATCGGCAGACGGGTCCCGCCGCCTTACCGAGCAGTACCGGGCCTTCATCGACAAGTTCAGTCCGGACCTGGCCACCAACGCCGCCGAGCTGAAGAGCCTGGCCGGGCGCAAGCGTTTCAACATCGACGTCCTGGTGACCGAGATCGCCAACCGGACGGCGGGCCGTCCCATCCAGGATGCCGAGTTCTGTTCCCGACACGAGCGCGCCTTCGCCTGGTCGTTGACGACCCAGGTCACCTCCCTCGCGCAGGTGCCGTCGCCCTACGATTTCGGGCCCGAGATGAAGGTGTTTCCCTGCACGCCCGGCTGAGGCCTATACTCCCGGCATGGTCGCAACGCCGCCCAACGCCGCGCAGTTCATGTCCGCCCTGCTGACGGCCGTGCACGAACTCACGGGAAAGAGACCGCCGCCCACCTGGACGCACGTCGACAAGCTTCAGCGCAAGCTGGCGACGGCGAACACGGATGCTGTCGAAGCCGCGATCCGGCTTGCGGTCGGCAAGGGCTGGCTGCGCTCCGACGGCGATCCGGCCACGTCGGTCACGCTCACTGTCGATGGCCTCAAGCTGCTGGGGCCTCGCTCTTGATTTAGGAGCAGCATGAAGGGGGAGATCAAATGACGTTCGTGAAATTCGGCTGTGCGCTCGTTGTGGCGGCAGGCTTCAGCGTTGCGGCCGCCCAGGCCCAGCAGGGCAATTCCATCTCCGTTCAGGTGAGCGGGCTGCGCAACAACAACGGCGACGTGCGCTGCGGCCTCTACAACTCGGCCGCGACCTTCCCCAAGAGCGGCCAGGAATTCAAGGGTGTGGTGGCGCCGATCTCCGGCCAGCACGCGACCTGCACCTTCACCGACGTGGCCCCCGGCGTTTACGCCGTGGCGTTCTTCCACGCCGAGAAGGGCGAGACCAAGATGCGGACCGGCTTCTTCGGCCAGCCCGAGGAAGGCTACGGCTTCTCGCGCGATGCCAAGGGCAGCATGGGTCCGCCGGCCTTCAACGCCGCCGCCTACACTTACGCGGGCGGGGCCACGAGCTGGCCGGCGACGATCACCTATCCCTAGGCTGACTGCGCCGCCGCGCGCACCATGTCGGCGCACTTCTCGCCGATCATGATCGAAGGCGCGTTGGTGTTGCCGGCGACGATGGACGGCATGATCGAGGCATCGGCGATGCGGAGCGCGCCGATGCCGTGGACGCGGAGCTGCGGATCGACGACGTCGTCGCTGCCGTGGCCCATGCGGCAGGTCCCGACCGGATGCAGGTTGGAAACACCGGTCTCGCGCAGGTAATCGCGCAGCGCGCTTTCCTCGGTCACCGTGGGGCCCGGCAGGATTTCCTCGACCACGAACGGTTTTAGGGCCGCCTGCCGGCCGATCTCCCGGCAGATCGCCATGCCTTTCAGCATGGCGTCCCAGTCGTTGGCGGTCTTCAGGAAGTTGAAGCGGATCTCGGGCGCCGCCAGCGGATCGGCCGATTTCAGCCGCACCGTGCCCCGGCCGTCGGGGCGGAGATGCACCGGCGAGAGGCCGAAGGCGGAGAAGGGCTGGGCGACCACGCCGTGGCGGTTACGTTCCTTGACTGCCCAGGCGAACATGTTGATCTGCAGGTCGGGGCGCTCGAACCGCTTGTCGCTGCGCACCATGGCGCCGACGAAGAGCCCCATCGAGGCGAGCGGCCCGGTGCGACCGAAGGCGTACATCATGCCGGCCAGGATGCGCCGCGGCAGGCTGTTCGCCAGGTCGTTCATGGTGACGGGCTGGCTGCATTTGTAGGCGATGTAGGTGTTGAAGTGATCGTGCAGGTGGCTGCCGACGCCCGGCATGTCCTTCACGACCGCGATGCCGTGCTGCTGCAGGTGTGCCGCGGGGCCTTGGCCGGACAGCATCAGGAGCTGCGGCGATCCGTTGACGCCGCCCGAGACGCTGACCTCGCGGCTGGCCTTCGCGACCTGCAGGCCGGCCGGCGTGCGGTACTCGACGCCGACGGCGCGGCCGTTCTCGATCAGCACCCGGGTGGCGTGCGCCGACGTGGCGATCGTGAGGTTCTTGCGCTGCTTGGCATCCTTGAGATAGGCCCGCGCGCTCGACCAGCGGCGCGCGTTGTTGATCGTGGTCTGGTAGTAGCCGACGCCTTCCTGGTTGGCGCCGTTGAAGTCGGGATTTTCCGGGATACCGGCTTCGAGCGCGGCATCGTGCAGCGCCTTGGCGAGGGTCGGCTTCCACGCATGGTCCTGCACCTTCAGCGGCCCGCCGGTGCCGTGGAAGTCGTTGCCGCCGCGTTCATTGTCCTCGGCACGCTTGAAGTAGGGCAGCACCGACTCGTAGTCCCAGCCCTCGCAGCCGCGCTGCCGCCACTCATCATAGTCGGCGGCATTGCCGCGCATATAAACCATGCCGTTGATCGAGCTGGTGCCGCCCAGCACCTTGCCGCGCGGCTGATACATGACGCGGCCGTTGAGTTCGGGTTCGGGCTCCGAATCGAACATCCAGTTCACTTTCGGATTGTTGAAGGTCTTGTGATAGCCGAGCGGCACGTGGATCCAGGGATAGGAGTCCTTCGGCCCGGCCTCGAGCAACAGCACGCGGAAGCGGCCGTCCTCGCTCAGGCGGCCCGCGACGGCGCAGCCGGCCGAGCCAGCGCCGGTGACGATGAAATCGTACGAACCCTCGTCCTGCATTCCGCCCTCGTTGCTCTTGCTGTTTTTTACGAGCGTAGAGCGATTCCCCCGGGCGTGCTAGAAATCACGGATGAAAAC
>JAUXRT010000388.1 GCA_030681635.1 Reyranella sp. | reverse complement strand
GGCAACTCGCGCCGCTCCAGACCCTTCAGACCCCGGCGGGCGGCGTAGGCATCGACCTGCATGAAGAGGCCGGCATAGTAGAGGACCGCCGGGATGATCGCCGCGACGGCGACCTCCGAGTAGGTCGTGCCCATGAACTGGGCCATGACGAAGGCCGTGGCGCCCATGACCGGCGGCGCCAGCACCGCGCCTGTCGAGGCGCAGGCTTCGATCGCACCCGAATAGGAGGGGCTGAAGCCGGTCTTCTTCATGGTCGGGATCGTCATGGTGCCGGCGGTCAGCACGTTGCTGACGATGCTCCCGGACATCATGCCGAGCAGGCCGGATGCGAAGATGCAGACCTTGGCCGCCCCGCCGCGGAAGGTGCCGCACATCGCGAAGGAGAGGTTGATGAAGAACTTGCCGGCGCCCGTCATCATCAGCGCTGTGCCGAACACCAGGAAGCCGATCACGACGTCGGCGAATGCCTGGATGGGGATGCCGAGCAGGCTCTCCGTCGAGAGCATGTGGTAGGCCGTCGTCTGCTCGAGGTCCGACTGGTTGCCTCTGAGCGGTCCGAGCCAATCCGCGCCTGCGAACAGGGGATAGACGGTGAAGGGGAAGACGCTCAGGAGCAGGCTCCAGCCACCGGTGCGGCGCAGGGCCTCCAGCAGGACGATCCACATCAGGTAGCCGGCCCAGATGATCGGCTGGGGCGGGTCGCCGAACTCCCAGCCGAGCTCGGCGGCCTTGCGGATATTGATCATCAGATAGAACGAAGCCGCCGCCGTGCCCACGAACAGCAGGACGTCGTACCAGGCAACCCGATTGAGGGACGCCTTGGCGCTGCCCGGGAAGATCACGAACGTGAAGGGCAGCATGCAAAGGATGAGCAGATAGAAGTATTCGGTATTGAGCGGCGTGAAGCCCACGAAGAAGCGCAGAGAGAACTGCTGGTTGATGCACAGGAAGATCGTGAGGGCGGTCAACCCGACCAGCAGCCACCGCCAGGCACCCGTGAGATTGCGGGTACGCATGGTCTCGGCTTCAGCCGGCCCCATCTGGTGCGGGTCGTCGAAGACGACTCGCGCGGCCTGGTCTGCCATGTGCTTTGCGCTCCCGGCGCGTAAACGGTCTGAGACGCCCCTACTCGAATACGGGGTCCATTCCCGCCTTGCTGAGAGCAGCGGCACGGGCCTTCATCCAGCCTTCCGCGAATGCCTTGTCGTCGGCAGGCGCGTTGGCCGAATAGGCCTTCCAGGCGTCCAGCATCACCTGTTGCCGCTTGATGAGCGCATCGTTGTGCTTCTGCGCCGCGTCCGTCCACACGCCCTTCTCCTTGAAGGCGCGGATAGTGCCGTCATGGTAGGGGATGACCCAGGTCATGTTCTGCAGCGACAGCGCCATGCCTTCCGCGCCCGGAGCGCCGTCCTTGTACTTGTCGTAAGTGTCGATCATCGCCTTGGTGATGGCATAGATCGTATCTGCCGGCCGGTCGGCATAGGTCATGAAGATCGGATAGGCGTAGCTTGCCATCTCGACAGGCGTTTGCGGCGACAGGCCGCCAGCGCCGCAGGTGGCCTTCACGGGCACGAAGTAGGGCGCCTTCTTGTGAACCCTGGCCCAGCCCTCCTTGTCGGAGGCCGGCATCGGCGGGAACATGATGCCCCGCGGGGAGCTGTCGGCTTCCTTCGACTGGCCCGAGATCGTCGACGTGAGGACGGCGTCGACCTCGTTGTTGATGAGGCCTTTCCACATGGCGTTGTTCGACGAGAACTGGACCGGCGTCATATCCTTTTCCGTCAGCCCGCCGAAGGCGATGAGGGCAATGACGCCTTGCGTCAGCGCCGGCGAGCCGACGACGATCCCGAGGCGCTTGCCCTTGAGGTCCTTGACCTCCTTGACGCCGGTGTCCTTGGCGACCGCCAGGCCGAGCCCGTTGCAGGCCGTCGCCGCCATGATCAGCCGGCTGGCCTGCGGCCCCCAACTCTTGGTGCCGAACTCGAAGACGCCTTCCTGGGCGAAATAGGTGCCGATACCCATCTGGGAGATCACGGCTCGGTTGGCCTTCACGGGGCCGAGGCGTCCGGTGTCATTTCCCGACGGCAGCACGCGGACGTCGGTCCCCAGCACGTTCTTGAACTGCTGGCCGATAGCGACGGCGATGTTGAAACCGGAGGAGCCGGTATCGTAGGCCGTCCAGGACATTTCCTTGGGGATGGCCTGGCCCAGGGCAGGGCTGCAGGCAAGCAACGCCACTACAGCGCCCGTAACAACGGAGCGTTTGATCATTCTATCCTCCCTTTGCGTGGCGCCTTGTAGCCGGCACTCATCGCCGGACCATGTTGCCAAGTCGGGAGGCCGGGTTCAATCGAAGAAGGTGTTCGGCTTGAGGAAGAAAGCGAGCATCAAACAGCCCTCATCGGTCCAGGCATCGTGGCGGCTGCCAGGCCGACGCCAGACATAGTTGCCGGCGCCGCAGACGCCGTCATGGTCGGCGAAAGACCCTTCGAGCACGAAGGTCTGCTCCACGGCCACATGTTCATGCTGCGGCAGGCGGGATCCCGGCGCCCACCGCATCAGCACGGTCGACATGCCGGTATCCTTGTTCTCCATGAGGATCTTCCAGTCGATGCCCGGGAAGCGCGTCGGCTGCCAGGGCACTGAGGCGACATCGACATAGGTCGAGTCGCGCAAGGCGACGGGCATCGTTTCGGCGTTCATGCCGCTGCCCTCTGCTTTGCGGCCTTGAGGGTGCCGCCCCGCATAACATGGCCGGGCAGGGGGCGACCCACGACATCCTCGGCGATTTTAGCGACCTCGATCAGCTTCTCGACGTCGAGGCCGGTCTCGATGCCCATTTCCTCGCACATGTAGGCGAAGTCCTCGGTGCAGATGTTGCCGACGGCGCCGTCTGTTGCTGCGAACGGGCAGCCGCCGAGGCCGGCGATCGAGGCGTCGAACCTGGTGACACCCAGCCTGAGGCCGGCATAGGCGGCGGCCATGCCGGTGCCGCGCGTGTCGTGCAAATGGAGCGAAATCTCGAGCTCCGGCCACTTGTTGCGGATGGCGCCGATCAGGCGCTCGACCGATTGCGGCGTCGCCCAGCCCATGGCGTCGGTGAGTTTGATGCCTTTGAGCGTGAAGCCCGCCAACTCGGCCTCGTCGAGCGCCAGCCGGACGCGCTGCAGGATCAGGTCGGTGGAAAGCTCACCCTCGTAGTTGCAGCCGAAGGCGCCGAGGATGCTGCCCCATTCGACGGGCATGCCGCGGTCCTTGAAGGTCTTGAGCGACATGCGCTGCTCGACCATGGCGTCCGGCACCGAC
>JAUXRT010000636.1 GCA_030681635.1 Reyranella sp. | reverse complement strand
GTCACGGCGGTCTGGCCCTTGCTGGAAACTTTTACCGTCCAGCCGGTCTTGCTGTTGAGCTTGAGCAGATTCTTGTCGAACACGCCTTCCTCCGCAGGCGGAGCGCCTTGCACCACGGCCCAATAGGTCTTCTCGGTGGTGTGGCCGGAGAACAGACGGCCGAGCTTGGCCAGCGCCTTGGGATGGCGACCCAGCACCAGCACGCCCGACGTGTCGGCGTCGAGACGATGGGCGAGGGCGGGGGGCCGCGGCAGGCCGAAGCGCAGTGCGTCGAAACATTCCTCCAGGTTGGGCGCGCGGCTCGGGCCGGCATGGACGGCGAGGCCGGCCGGCTTGTCGATCACCAGGATCAGCCCGTCGCGATGCAGCACGCGCGCCTGGATTTCTTCGGCCGAGAGAGGAGGCGGGCGATTCATAGAGTTGGCCGGCGCGACAGCCAATCCTCGGACGCCTCATAGAGCGCCGCCGCGCGCAGCACCGAGGCATCGTCGCGGAACCGTCCGACGATTTGCAGCCCGATCGGCAGGCCCTCGGTGTCGTAGCCGCAGCACAGAGTCAGCGCCGGATGGCCGGTGATGTTGAACGGCATGGTGTAGGGGAACCAGTTGCGCCGGAGTTCACCCACCTCGACGCCGTCGATGCTGATCGGCTCGAACAGATCCTGGTCGATTGGCAGGGCGGTGCGCGAGAGCGTCGGTGTGACGAGATAATCGAAGTTCTCAAACCAGCGCTGTGCCTTGCGAAAAATCTCGGTGCGCTGGAACTGGGCGCGCTGGTAGTCGGCGCCGCTCCATTCCGCCGCCATCGCGACCTGGCGCACCAGCGACGACGACATGCGGTTGCCGTCGCGGCGGATCATCTCGTCGAAACGCGCCTTCCACGTGGTGTGGTTGATGGTCTTCCACACCGGTTCCATGTCGGGCAACTCCTCGTCGAGCTCGATCAGCTCGGCGCCAAGCGCGTGCAACTTGCCGAGCGAGCGCTCGAAGGCCGTGCGCACGTCCTTGGCCACAGTGGTTTCGCCGAACGTCGCACTGAACAGGATGCGCTTGCCTTTTAACGTGCCCTCGGGCCTGGCGGCGACGATATAGTCCTGCGGCGCGAGGCCGATCGACCACGGATCGGAAGGGTCAGGCCCGGTCATGGCCTGCAACATCAGGGCGGTGTCCATCACCGTGCGCGTCATCGGCGTCACGTAGGTGTAGTTGCCGAAAGCATCGGCCACCTGGCTGTGCGGGATGACGCCGTTGCTTTGCTTGAGGCCAACCATGCCATTGGCCGCGGCGGGGATGCGCGTAGAACCGCCGCCGTCGGTGGCAATGCCGATCGGCCCGATGCCGGCCGCGACCGCGACCGCTGCCCCGCCGCTGGAGCCGCCCGACGTGTGGGCGGCGCTCCAGGCATTGCGCGTGCGGCCAAACAGTGGCGCGTCGGTCAGCGCCTTGTGGCCGAACTCCGGCGTCGTCGTCTTGCCGAACAGGATCGCGCCTGCGGATTTCATCCGCGCGGCAGCGACGGCGTCTTCCTTCGGAATATTGTCCTCATGCAGCAGCGAGCCGAAGGTCGTGCGAACGCCTGCCGTGTTGACGAGATCCTTGGCCGCGAAGGGGATGCCGTGCAGCAGGCCGAGCGGCTTGCCGTCCATCACCGCCTGCTCCGCGGCTTGCGCTGCTGCCAACGCCTGCTCGCCGGCGAGGGTGATGAAGCAGTTCAGCACCGGCTGCAGCCTCTCCGCCCGCGCCAGCACCGCCCTGGTCAGCTCGACCGGCGAGACTTTCTTTGCTGCAATCTGTTCGCGCAGGTCGGAAGCGGGGAGGAGGGTGAGGTCGGTCAACGCAACAGGCCGCGCGCCGCCAGGTTGCGCATCAGCGCCGACGCCCCGAAGGTCCAGGGCGGGATCTTGTCGCAATGGTTCACTCTGTTGGTGAGTGTGCCGAGCTTGGGCGAGCGGATCGACACGAGATCGCCCACCTCGTGGGTGAAGCCCAGCCCATCCGGCTTGCGTTTCTGCGTCGGCGCGAACAGCGTGCCCGTCATCAGTACGAAGCCGTCGGGATATTGATGCGCGCTCGTCGCCTGTCGCACGAGCTCGGTCGGATCGCGGCTGATCTTGGAGAGATCGCTCTCGCCGCGTAGCCGGAATTGATCCTGGCCCGTGACTTCGAGCTCGACCTTGGCCTTGCGCACGTCGTCGATCGAGAAGGTGCCGTCGAACAGCCGCACGAACGGTCCAATGGCACACGAGGCGTTGTTGTCCTTGGCGATGCCGAGCAGCAGCGCGCTCCGCCCCTCGATGTCGCGCAAATTGACGTCGTTGCCGAGCGTGGCGCCCACGATCGCGCCCCTCGCATTGACGACCAGCGTCACCTCGGGTTCGGGATTGTTCCAATCGGAGTCCGGCCTGATACCAATTTCCGCGCCAAAACCGACGGCGGCCATCGCCGGCGCCTTGGTAAAAATCTCGGCATAGGGGCCGATGCCGACCTCGAGATAGGGCGACCAGGCGCCGCGCGCCATCAACGACTTCTTCAGTGCCTCGGCCTCGGCCGAGCCCGGCTTGATGGTGCTGACATCGGCGCCGATGATGGAATTCAGTTCCCCGCGCACCGCTTCGGCCCGCGTCGGATCGCCCTTGGCATGCTCCTCGATCAGCCGTTCCAGCAGGCTGACGGCAAAGGTGACGCCGGCGGCCTTGATCGCCTGCAGGTCGATCG
>JAUXRT010000590.1 GCA_030681635.1 Reyranella sp. | reverse complement strand
CATGACATGGGCGTTCAGGTTTGCCTGGTGATCGGTGGTGGAAACATCTTCCGAGGCGTTTCCGCGGCGGCCTCGGGCATGGATCGGGCGAGCGGCGACTACATGGGTATGCTGGCGACGGTGATCAATTCACTCGCGATGCAGAGCGCCCTCGAGCGTCAGGGCCTGCAGACCAGGGTGCAGTCCGCGATCCCGATGACCACGGTTTGCGAGCCCTACATTCGCCGCCGCGCCGCCAGACATATGGAGAAGGGCCGGGTCGTGATCTTCGCGGCCGGCACCGGCAATCCGTTTTTCACCACCGACACCGCTGCCGCCCTGCGCGCCGCTGAAATGAGCGTCGATGCGTTGCTGAAGGGCACCCAGGTCGACGGCGTCTATTCCGCGGATCCGCGCAAGGACAAGAAGGCCAAGCGCTACGATACGCTCACGTACATGGAAGTGCTGTCGCGTGACCTGCAGGTGATGGACGCCTCGGCAATCTCGCTGGCACGCGAGAACCATATCCCGATCATCGTGTTCGACATCCACAAGCCGGGTGCGTTCGCCGCGACGATGTGCGGGGAGGGCACCTTCACCATCATCAAGGACGAGGGCTGAAGATGAGCGCGGACGTCAAGGAACTCGAGAAGCGCATGCAGGGCGCTATGGACGCCCTGAAGAAGGAATTCACCGGTCTCAGGACTGGCCGTGCGTCGGTCAACCTGCTCGATCCGGTGATGGTCGAGGCCTATGGCCAACGCATGTCGCTGAACCAGGTCGGAACGGTGAGCGCGCCCGAGCCGCGCCTGCTCACGGTCAGCGTCTGGGACAAGGGCCTGGTCGTGGCCACGGCCAAGGCCATCCGCGAGGCCGGTCTCGGCCTCAACCCGGCGCCCGACGGCCAGATGATCCGCATACCCATCCCGGAACTGACGAGCGAGCGGCGTGCCGAACTGGCCAAACTCGCCCACAAATACGCCGAGCACGGCCGCGTGGCGGTGCGCAACGTGCGGCGTGACGGCATGGAGTCGCTGAAGAAGGCGGAGAAGGATCACCAGATCTCGCAGGATGAGCACCGCCAGAAATCCGACGAGGTCCAGAAGCTTACCGACCGGTATGTAAAGTTGGTCGACGAGACGCTCGTCCATAAGGAAAAAGAGATCAAGACGGTTTGATGTCGACCGCATCGCTGCCCGCCAATCCTGATCCGTCGCCGGGTCCCAACCACGTCGCCATCATCATGGATGGCAACGGGCGGTGGGCGAAGGCGCGCGGGCTGCCGCGCGTGGCAGGCCACCGCCGCGGAGCGGACGCGGTGCGCCGCGTGGTTCGTGGCGCGGGCGAACTCGGCATTCCTGTCCTTACGCTGTTTGCCTTCTCGACCGAGAACTGGACGCGGCCAGCCGACGAGGTGAGCGATCTCATGGGCCTGTTGCGCCACTACCTGCGCAACGAACTCGAGGAACTCCACAAGAACGGAGCCCGACTGCGGGTCATCGGCAATCGTGACGGGTTGGCGGCGGACATCGTGCGCGACATCGCCGACGCCGAGAACCTGACGCGAAACAACACCCGCATCGACGTCAACATCTGCATCAACTACGGCTCGCGCGATGAAATTCTGCGCGCCACGCGCAGCCTCGCGCGGCAGGTCGCGGCCGGTGAGCTCGAGGTCGATCGCATCGACGCCAATCTCTTCGAGCGCGAGTTGCTTACCGCGGGCGTGCCCGATCCGGACTTGCTGATCCGGACGAGCGGGGAGAAACGCATCAGCAATTTCCTGCTTTGGCAGTGTGCGTACTCGGAGTTGGTGTTCGTCGATACGCTGTGGCCCGATTTCGGCAAGGACGACCTGGAACGGGCGGTTGCCGAGTTCCGTCGGCGGGAGCGGCGTTATGGCGGCGTCGGCGGCTGACGCCCCGACGGGGCGAGGGCGACGTTTTCGCGGGCTGCTGCTGCGGATTTCGTCAGCCGTTGTCCTGGGACCGCTGCTGCTGGCCGCAGTGTGGTTCGGATTCCCCTGGATCGACCTCGTGGCGGCGATCGCTGCACCGCTCATGGTGTGGGAATGGACGCGCCTGACCAGCGGCCGTCCGATTGTCAGGATTTCAGCCTACGTCTATGCCCTGGCCGCCCTGGTCGCCCTTCTGTGGCTGCGCCATCAGCCGGCGTTGGGTCGCGAGACGGTGATCTGGATCGTTGCCTGCACCTGGGCGACTGACATCGGCGCGTATTTCGTCGGCGCGTCGGCCGGCGGCGCCAAGCTCGCCCCCAGGATCAGCCCGAGCAAGACATGGTCAGGCTTGATCGGCGGCATGGCCTGGGCGGCAGTGACCAGCGCTGCCCTGGGATATGCATTCGGCCTGGGATCGACGTTCTCCCTTGCCGTGATTGGCGCCTGTCTTGCCGTTGTCGGACAAGTCGGCGACCTCGCCGAGTCGGCGGCCAAGCGCGGCGCAGGCGTGAAGGACAGTGGCAATCTGATCCCAGGGCATGGCGGATTGCTGGATCGCGTCGATGGATTGGTCGCCATTCTCGTCGTCGTGGCGTTGGTGCGCCTGACGGTTGATGGAGCCTGGCCTTGGAATTGACCCGTTGGTTCGCACCGTCGCATGACCGGCCCCGCAGTGTGACCATCCTCGGGTCGACCGGCTCGGTCGGCCAGAACACCGTCGATCTCATCGCCCGCGACCCCGCGAGCTATCGTGTCGAGGCGCTGGTTGCCGGTTCCTCGGTGGAGTTGCTGGCCGAGCAGGCCCGCCGCCTGCGTGCGCGGTTTGCCGTGGTGGCCAATCCGGAGCGTTATCGGGCGCTGAAAGAGGCGCTGGCGGGCACGTCGGTCGTCGCCGCGGCCGGCCCGGAAGCTGTGGCTGAGGCCGCCTCTCGTCCGGCAGAGTGGGTCATGGCGGCGGTCGTGGGCTTCGCCGGCCTTGAGTCGACGCTTGTTGCGGCGCGGCGCGGCGCCATCGTCGCGCTGGCCAACAAGGAAGCGCTGGTCTGTGCCGGACGGCTGCTGATTGAAGCAATTGAGGAATCGGGCGGAGTTCTGTTGCCGGTCGATTCAGAGCACAACGCGATCTTCCAGGTCTTTGAGCCGCAGCAGCGCCAGGCCATCGACCGTTTGATCCTGACGGCCTCGGGTGGGCCGTTCCGCAACTGGTCGCTGGCCGATATGGCCGATGCCACTCCGAAGCAGGCGCTTGCCCATCCCAACTGGGACATGGGCGACAAGATCTCGATCGATTCGGCGACGCTGATGAACAAGGGTCTCGAGCTCATCGAGGCGCACCTGCTGTTCCAGCTTCCGTCGGAGAAGATCGAAATCATTGTTCATCCGCAGTCGGTCATCCACTCGATGGTTGGCTACCGCGACGGCTCGGTGCTGGCCCAGCTCGGAACGCAGGATATGCGGGTGCCGATTTCGTATGCACTCGGTTGGCCATCGCGCATCGACGGCCCCGCCGCCCGCCTCGATTTCGCGAACCTTTCGGCACTGACGTTCGAGCCGCCCGATTCCGGCCGCTTTCCGTCCCTACGGTTGGCGCGTGAGGCCTTGGTGACAGGCGGACTTGCATCGATCGTGCTGAATGCCGCCAACGAGGCAGCGGTGGCGGCCTTCCTGGCGGGGCGCATCGGGTTTCTCGACATCGCCCGTGTCGTCGAGGATGTGCTGGTCGGCTGGGAGGGTGTGGCGGCGCCGGTCGAGTCGCTCCAGCATGTCCAGGCGGCTGATCTCGAGGCCCGGCGGAGAGCCGAGGAAGGTTGTCGAAATCGTTCTCTAAGTAATTGAAATAGCATGATTTTAATGATGTAGTGAGCCATGCAAAGCGTCATCAGCCTGTTCACGACCTATCTGCCGTACTTTGTCCTGGTGCTGACGCTGCTCGTATTCATTCACGAGTTTGGTCACTACTGGGTCGCGCGCCGCTTCGGCATTCATGCCGAGGTCTTTTCGATTGGATTTGGGCCCGAACTGTTCGGCTGGACGGACCGCCGGGGCACGCGATGGAAAGTGTCGGCGATCCCGCTCGGCGGCTACGTGAAGTTCCTGGGCGATAACGACGAGACCAGCACGACGCCGTCCGAGGCCGCACTTTCGGGGGCGCCTGTGAAGGGTGCCTTCTTTTCCAAACCGCTCTATGCACGCGCCGCCGTGGTGCTTGGAGGGCCGGCGGCGAATCTGCTGTTCGCATTCCTCGTCCTGACGGTCGTGTTCTTCATTGCCGGCGAGCCGTATTCGCCGGCCACGGT
>JAUXRT010000588.1 GCA_030681635.1 Reyranella sp. | reverse complement strand
TCCGGCTGTTTGCCAAGGCGGGGCGTCAGCAGTGCGGGTGACGATCCTCGGCTGCGGCAGCTCAGGAGGCGTTCCGCGGCCGGGTGGCAAGGACGGGTAGGGTGAGTGGGGGGCGGCCAACCCCGAGGATGACCGCAACCGGCGCCGGCGCTGCTCGATCCTGGTCCAAGACAAAGGCAAGACCGTGTTGGTCGACACCTCGCCCGACCTGCGATCACAGTTGCTGGATGCGCGCGCTGAACGTGTCGACGCGGTAATCTGGACGCACGAGCATGCCGACCAAGTCCACGGCATCGACGATCTGCGGCCCTACGCGATCCGTCAGGGACGAATCGAGGCCTGGGCGGACCCGCGGACGCTGGCGATCCTGCGCCAGCGCTTCGGCTACTGCTTCGAGGCCGAGGGCAGCGGCGTCTACAATCCGATCTATCAGGCCAACCAGATCGACGGGCCCTTCCAGGCCGCCGGCGTGCCGGTGGTTCCCTTCGTCCAGGACCATGGCCTGGCGCCGTCGATGGGTTTCCGCTTCGGGCAACTCGCCTATGCCAACGATGTGGTGACGCTGCCGGAGAGCGCCTTTGAGGCGATCCAGGGGGTCGAGGTGCTGGTTGTCGATGCCATGAGGTTTCGCCCGCACCCGACCCACGCCCACCTAGAGCGGGCGCTTGAATGGATTGACCGGGTTCGGCCTGCCCGGGCTTTTTTGACCAACCTGCATGTCGATATGGATTATGCTGAGATCGACCGTCTGACGCCGCCGCACGTACATCCTTGCCAGGATGGCATGGTGATTGAAACATCCTGAGATATTCTTTCTAGAACAATTACTTGGAAGAACATCCTCACATGATAAATGAAGTGAAACGAAAGGAGTCCGGCCGCAGGCTGTTCCTGGCGACAGCCGGTGCAGTGCTCTGCCTGGCGTCGCCGGCGCGTGCCAGCGACAAACTCGATGCCGGCGGCCTGACCTTTCTGGACTTCGCGACCCTCGACAATGGCGCGAGCTTTTCCCGCACCGATCCCATCATCGCGGGCGGGCCCAATCCACCCGTTGCCAGGGTCCTCGGGATCGACAGCGCCAAGGGCCTTGCTCGCGTCCGCTTCGACCAGATCCGGGTGACCCTGGCGGTGCCGCTCGGCTGGCTCGCGACCGAGGATTGGGAGCGGGGCGTCGGCTACAGCAGCGACAAGCGCTTCCGCGTCGTCGTTTGGCGGGTCGATTTCGACTACGAGGGCGTGAAGGACGCCGAGCACTATGCTTCGACCAAGGCCGGCTCCATCCAGGCGCGGCGGCCGGGCGTCAAGGCACAGGCGCGCAAGCTCGGGGATGGGAGCTTTCTCGTGGTGTTCGAGAATGCACCCAAGGCCCAGGGCGATGCCGAGCAGCGGGTGGTCTTCGATGTCGTCATCCCACAGCCGGGTAATCCCAAACTGGGTGTCTTGCTGACGTTGGGCGTTCCGGCGAGTGAGGCCGGTCGCGGCATCAAGTTTCTCGCGCTCCTGAAGGAAAATCTTAAAATAGATTGGTAGTTATTTGATAAACTGCATATATATTAATTTGTCATAATATATATTATACGATAATTGGATATATGATACAAACCGGCATGACCTCTGATCGTCCCACCGCCGACAGCCTTCCCAAGGAGCCGTTGCCACGCCTCCTCGCCGTCATGGCCTGGCTGCGCGACCGCCAGCATGGCTGCCCCTGGGACATCGACCAGACCTTCCGGACGATCGCGCCGTACACGATCGAGGAAGCTTACGAGGTCGCCGATGCCATCGAGCGCAACGACATGCCGGCGCTCAAGGAGGAATTGGGCGATCTGCTGCTCCAGGTCGTCTACCACGCCCAGATCGCCCAGGAGGCCCAGGCCTTCGGCTTTGCCGACGTGGCATCCGCCATTGCCGAGAAGATGATCGACCGCCATCCGCACGTGTTCGGCGACGCCACGATCGACACGTCCGAAGCCCAGACCGTGTCCTGGGAAGCCCGCAAGGCGGCCGAGCGCGCGGCCAAGCAGACCGCGGCACCGGCCGGCGCCTTGGACGGGGTGGCGCGCGCCCTTCCCGCCCTCCTGCGGGCCGAGAAGATCCAGAAGCGCGCCGCCCGGGTCGGCTTCGACTGGGCCGATATCGCGCCCGTCATCGACAAGATCGAGGAGGAATTGGGCGAACTGCGTGCCGAGATCACGGCCGGCACCGTCGACCAGGCCCGCCTGACCGACGAACTGGGCGATGTGCTGTTCGCCGTGGCCAATCTTGCGCGCCACTGCAAGGTCGATCCCGAGGCGGCGCTTCGCGCCACCAACGACAAGTTCGAGCGCCGCTTCGGCTATATCGAGCGCCAGCTCGCCGTCCAAGGCCGCAAGCCCACGGATGCGAGCCTCGAAGAGATGGAATCGCTCTGGCAGGAAGCCAAGACGCGGGTCTAGGAACCTAGAGGCGCGGCGCCAGCAACGGCATCTGAACGATCTCGAACAGCGCCCTAACCTCGGCCAATGTCGCCTGTGAAGCCGCACTGATAATGCCGGCATTGGTCGGCTGCGCCGGCCCGTAAGGTGAGCCGTCGAAGCGCACCGAGCCGCCGCCCGCCTCGGCCATCATCAGGGCGCCGGCGGCATGATCCCAGGGCTTGGTGATGCGATAGAGGCTGAAGGCAGTGCGGCCCGACAGGATTTCCAGATACTCGACGCCGGCACAGCGCAGGGTCGAGACCCGCCCCAGCCGTTTGCGGTCGGCCGCCGGCAATTGCGTGTCGAAGGCCCTGATGACCTTGTAGCCGACGAAGCCGTCGGGAGCGCCGGCAGACGCCGAACCGATCACCTGAGCGCCATCGAGCGCGACGCCCTGCCCTTTGAGCGCGACCGCCATTCGCCCGCGCGGCACATCGTAGATCCAGGCGCCGACCGTTACCGCGTTCTGTACCAGGCAGACGATGACGGCAAAGGTGTCCTTGCCGGCGGCGAAGTTCGCCGTCCCGTCCAGGGGATCGACGATCCAGCACATCTCGCCAGGCCGACCGATCAGTTCGAGAAGGCCGGGGTCGCTCTCGACCGCCTCCTCGCCCACGACTGGCACGCCCGGCAGGATTTTTGCCAGTCCCGCGGCCAGCCGCCGCTCGGCTGCGACGTCGGCCACGGTGACCACGTCGCCAGGCCGCTTCTGGCGGATATCGTCCTTGGAGAGGTTGCGAAACCGCGGCAGCAACTCTGCCGCCGCCGTCTCGCGGATCAGGTCGGTGACCCGCGACGGGTCACCGCTGCCCAGCATCGTGGTCAGCCAACGACGCCGAAGAGGTCTTCTTCCTTGAGGATGACGTGGTCGACGCCGCCGATCTTGACCTCGGTGCCCGACCACTTGCCGTAGATCACCTTGTCACCGACCTTGACGTCGATCGCCTGCAGCCGTCCGTCCTCGAGCCGCTTGCCCTTGCCGATCGCCACGACCTCGCCCTGCATCGGCTTTTCCTGGGCCGTGTCGGGGATGATGAGGCCGCCCTTGGTCTTGGTTTCGGCAGTCAAGGGCTTGAGCAGCAGCCGATCATGTAAAGGCTTGAATTTCATGGGATTTCCTTCGTCGGGGATGGTGCAGCTTATAGGTTTTGCGCCGGAGGCCTGTCAACGCGCCCCGCCGGCGCTCGAAAGCCGGCGTTCGAACTGGGCAGCGGCAGCGGTATCGAGGGCCACGGTCAGCAAGGCCAATTCACCTTCGTCGCGCCGATCGCGCACCTCGCCGTGGCGGTAAAGCCAGGCGATGGTGGCCCCGTCGCTCAATGGCACGGAGATCTCGCGCGCGATCCCCGCCCGACCCAGGAATTCGCCGATCGCCTCCAGGAGATGATCGACACCCTCGCCGGTCAAGGCGGAGACAGGATACTGGAGGGCGCGCGCGGCGCCTGAGGCGGCACGGGTCTCCAGCGTGTCGCGGCTGTCGGCCGGCAGCGCATCGATCTTGTTCAACGCCTCGATCAGGGGCGTGCCGCCATCTTCCTTGAGCGCACCGAGATCCCTCAGCACCTGCTCGACATCGCCACGCTGCTGCTCGGTTTCGGGATGGGCGATATCGCGGACATGCACGATCAGGTCCGCCTCGATCACCTCCTCGAGCGTCGCCCGGAAGGCGGCAACCAGATGGGTCGGCAGATCGGAGACGAAACCAACCGTGTCGGAGATCACACACCCCTTGCCGTTCGGCAGCTTTATCGACCGCATGGTCGGGTCGAGGGTGGCGAAGAGCAGGTCCTTGGCCATGACACTGGCGCCCGAGAGCCGGTTGAACAGCGTCGACTTGCCGGCGTTGGTGTAGCCGACCAGCGCGACAGTCGGCAGCCGCGCTTTCTTGCGGCCGACGCGATTGACGGCGCGTGTCCGCTGCACGCCTTCAAGGTCGCGCTTGATGCGAACGATGCGCTCGCCGATCAGTCGACGGTCGATTTCGATCTGGGATTCGCCGGGGCCGCCCAGGAAACCGAAGCCGCCTCGCTGGCGTTCGAGATGGGTCCATGACCGCACCAGCCGGCCACGCTGGTAATCCAGCGCCGCGAGTTCGACCTGCAGCCGACCTTCGTGCGTGCGCGCCCGAGCGCCGAAAATCTCCAGGATAAGACCGGTCCGGTCGATCACCTTGGTCTGCCAGGCCTTCTCGAGATTGCGCTGCTGGACGGGTGTCAGCCTGTCGTCAACGATCACCAGGCCAATGCCCAGTTCTTCGACGGCTTCCTTCAGCCGCTCGACGACACCTTTGCCCAGTAGCGTGGCAGGCGTGACGCGGCGCAGCGGCGCGGTCTGTGCCAGGCGCACGTCGATGTCGATGGCACGGGCAAGACCGACGGCTTCGTTGAGCTTGGCTTCGCCATCGCGTTCGTCGCCCCGCCCGCGGGTATAGGGACACACGACGGCAGCCACCGTTGCCGGCCGAGCGGTGTCGTTGGGCGTGCGCTTGCGCCTTTCGTGGACTTCCTGCTCGAGGTCTTCGATCAAATCAGCCTGCTGCCTCGGCCTTGTCCCCGTCGAACAACTGCACGGGAGTGACCGGCATGATGGTCGAGATCGCATGCTTGTAGACAAGCTGCGAATGGCCGTCGCGGCGCAGAAGCACCGAGAAATTGTCGAACCACGTGACGATTCCCTGCAATTTCACGCCGTTCACAAGGAAGATCGTGACCGGAGTCTTGTTCTTTCGCAGGTGGTTCAGGAACACGTCCTGAACGTTTTGTGCCTTTTCGCTCATGTTTTTGGCCTCTTGCTGGGCGGCCGGCTTCCCGAAGGTCACCGGTTTGGGCGGCGCAGGGCTCTCCCTGCTACCGAGTTAAAACAAATATAGGGGACGCTTGGGTCAAAGCAATGCCAGCAACTCATGACAATTACGTGCCCTGAGACGGGGCGGATGTTCCAGCATAGGGGCTGACAGTAGCTCCGGCCCCCCTACCAGAACGGGCAAACACCCCGCCGCATGGGCGCATTGGAGGTCGGCAAGGGAGTCTCCGACCATCCATACGGACTCATCAGGGGCAATTCCCGTGCCGTCGAGCGCCAGGTAGATGGGATCGGGCGCCGGTTTGTCGCGTTTGGCGTCCTTGGCGCCGACCGCGCGGGCAATCCAGCGCTGCCAGCCAAGATGGGCCATCTCCGTACGCAGGTTGTCTCCCACCTTGTTGCTGACCACGGCCACGTAACATCCCGCCTCCCGGCAGTGTGCCAACAGGGTATCCGCCCCCGGCAACGGCTGCAGGCGCTCCAGATGGATGCGGAGGAACGTCTCGTAGAAGACCCGCTCGGCTTCGCCTTTCCGGTCCCCGAACAGCTTGGGGAAAACATCGCGCAACGAGCCGTGGGCGTGGATTTGCACTTCCTCTGCTGTCCAGGGCGTCAAGCCCAGGGCGACAAAGGTGTCGTGGTAGCACTCGACGATCGTGGGCCAGGTGTCGACCAGGGTATTGTCCCAGTCGAACAGCACGGCGCGGGGCAATTTGACGGCGGCAGAGCCGCTCATGTGATTGCCTCTCCGGCCGAGGCAAAGCGCACATATTCCTCGCGCAGGCGCCGCGCCATCGGGCCGACCTTACCGTCGCCCACGGTGTCGCCGTCGATCCTGACCACCGGCGTCACGAACGAAGTCGCACTGGTAATGAACGCTTCCTGGGCCTTCTTGGCCTCCGCCAGCGAAAACGGGCGTTCTACGAATTTTAGCTGAAGTGCATTGCACAGAGACTTCAGCGTGTGCCGCGTGATGCCAGCCAGGATGCCGTTGTCGGTCTGGCGCGTCACCAACTCGCCGTCCTGGGTCACGATCCAGGCATTGGTCGACGCCCCTTCGGTGACGCAGCCGTCGGTGTCGACCAACCACGCCTCGTAGGCACCGCTCTCCCGTGCCGCCTGCTTGGCCAGCACGTTCGGCAGCAGCGCGACGGTCTTGATATCGCAGCGTTCCCACCGGATGTCGGGCTGACTCTTCACGCCAATCCCGGGGCCGGGATCGGCGTCGGCCCGCTTGGAGTTCTTGGTCGTGAGCACCAGCGCCGGCTTCACCGGAACGGTCGGGAAGGCATGGTCGCGACGGGCGACGCCACGCGTCACCTGCATATAGATCAGCCCGTCACGCAGGCGGTTGCGGCGCATCAGTTCACGCATGATGAAGCTCAATGCCGCCCGCGAAACCGGCCAGTCGATCCTGAGTTCGCGCAACGACCGGTCGAGCCGGTCGATATGCGGCGTCTCGTCTATCAACCGGCCGTCTCGCACACCCACGACCTCGTAGACACCGTCGGCGAGCTGGTAGCCCCTGTCTTCGATGTGAACGCTGGCCTCGCGATGATCCACATAGCGGCCGTTGACATAGGCATAGCGCGCCATGCCGCCCTCCTTCGTTTCTCAGATCGTGGTTTCAGTGTCGTTGCGTTCGTCGGGCGCAGTACCGTGCAGTCCCAACGACTTCAGCTTGCGATGCAAAGCCGAACGTTCCATGCCGACGAAGGTCGCGGTGCGGGAGATGTTTCCGCCGAACCGAGTGACCTGAGCCAGCAGGTATTCCCGCTCGAAAACCTCGCGGGCATCGCGCAGCGGCAACTGCATGATCTCGCCGCCCTTCTCCCAGCGCAACACCGACGGCGAATCCTCGCTGACGTCGCTCGGCAGTACGTCGGCGCGGATCGGGCCGCCGCCGACCGGCGCCAGGATCAGCAATCGTTCGATGACATTGCGCAATTGCCGGACGTTTCCCGGCCAGTCGTGGCCCTGCAGGGCGGCCAGCGTGTCCTCGCCGATCGTCCGCGACGGCAGGCCGGTGGCGTCCGCAACACGGCGCAGGAGATCGGCGGAGAGTTCGGGAATGTCCTCGCGGCGCTCGCTGAGCGGCGGCACGCGCAGCGAAACCACATTCAGCCGGTGATACAGCTCCTCGCGGAACTGCCCCGACGTGATTTCCTCCTGCAGGGTCCGGCTGGTCGAGGCGAGCACGCGCACGTCGACCTCGACCCGGGTCTTGCCGCCGTCGCGCACGAAGGACTGTTCCTGGAGCACGCGCGCCAGCCGGCTTTGCAGCGCCAGCGGAAGGTCCGCGACTTCTTTGAGCAGCAGGGTGCCGCCATGGGCCATCTCGAAGGCACCCGAGACGCGGAGCGTGTCGCCTTCGGTCTCGCCATCGGTGCCAAACAGTTCGATATCCAGGCGTTCCGTCGGAAGTGTCGAGCAGTTGACCACGACGAACGGCCCATCGGCCCGCTTGGAACTCTGGTGGATCAGGCGGGCCATGGTTTCCTTGCCCGCCCCGGAGGCGCCGACGATCAGAACGCGGCTGCCTGTGGGCGCTGCCCGCTCGATCTGGGTGCGCACGCTGGCGGCACTGGTCGAGGAACCCACGAAGGTGACCTCCCCTCCCGCCCGCCGGCGCAGGGTCGCGTTCTCGCGCTTCAGCTTGTCGGCTTCGATAGCGCGATCGACGACCAGCAGCAGGCGGTCGGCCTTGAAGGGCTTTTCGATGAAATCGTAGGCGCCGGTCTTGATCGCCGATACCGCCGTGTCGATCGTGCCGTGGCCGCTGATCATGACGACCGGAATGGGTGGATCCTCGCGACGGATGACCTCGAGAAGCTGCAAGCCGTCGAGTTCGCTGCCCTGCAGCCAAACGTCCAGGATGACGAGCGCCGGCCGGCGCTGACGCACGGCGTCTATCGCCTCGGTGCTGTTGTGAGCACGGCGGGCCGTGTGACCCTCATCCTCGAGGATACCTGCAATCAGCGTGCAGATGTCACGCTCGTCGTCGACGATCAGGATGTCGTGGGCCATGGCTCTTCAAGCAGTCCGCTACTGTCTCTGCGGATCATTGTGCGGCTGTCGCATGCGGTCGAGCCGACGCGATTTCCTTCGCGTCTCGCCGGAATACCAGACTGATGCA
>JAUXRT010000574.1 GCA_030681635.1 Reyranella sp. | reverse complement strand
GTGGTCGATCCCCGGATCGATTTCGAGTCGCGCAGCTGATGACACCGCTCAACAGGCGGCGTTTCGCCATCTTCCGGTCGAGCCGGCGCGGCATGATCTCGCTGGTCGTGTTCGGCCTGCTGTTCTTCGTGTCGCTGTTCGCCGAATTGCTGGCCAACAACAGGCCGATCCTGATCCGCTACGACGGCGCCTTCTATTCGCCGATGCTCCGCGATTACCCCGAGACGACGTTCGGCGGCGATTTTCCGACCAACGCGGTCTACACCGACCATGAGCTGCAGACGCTGATCCACGAGAAGGGCGGCTGGATCCTGTGGCCACCCATTCCCTACAGCTACGACACGGTCCTCAAGGGTGATGGCCGCAAGGCGCTGTTGCCGCCCTCCTGGGAGCATCTCCTCGGCACCGACGATCAGGCGCGCGACGTACTGGCCCGCCTGATCTACGGATTCCGGATTTCCGTCCTGTTCGGCTTCGCCCTCACCCTCCTCAGCGCCGTGATCGGCATCATAGCCGGCGCGGTCCAGGGGTATTTCGGCGGCATGGTCGACCTGCTGATGCAGCGTTTCCTGGAAATCTGGTCGAGCATGCCGACCCTCTATCTGCTCATCATCCTGGCGAGCTTCATCCAGCCCGGCTTCTGGGTCCTGCTCGGGATCATGCTGCTGTTCAGCTGGATGTCGCTGGTCGGCCTCGTGCGGGCGGAGTTCCTGCGCGGGCGCAACTTCGACTATGTGCGAGCCGCGCGGGCGCTGGGCATGCTGGACGCCCGCATCATGTTCCGGCACATCCTGCCCAACGCCATGACCGCGAGCCTGACCTTCCTGCCCTTCATCCTGGCCGGTTCCGTCACCACCCTGACGTCGCTCGACTTCCTGGGCTTCGGTCTGCCGGTCGGCTCGCCGTCGCTGGGCGAGCTGCTGCTGCAGGGCAAGAACAACCTCAACGCACCGTGGCTGGCCTTTACCGGCTTCTTCATCATCGCGCTCATGCTGTCGCTGCTGGTGTTCATCGGCGAGGCCGTGCGCGACGCCTTCAATCCGCGCAGGGTGCCGACATGAGCGACGACACCCTGCTCCAGGTCCAGAACCTGTCGGTCACGTTCGGCACCGGCGACAGTGCCGTCCGGGCGGTGAAAGGCGTCAGCTTCGACGTTCGTCGCGGCGAGACCGTGGCGCTGGTCGGCGAATCGGGGTCCGGCAAGTCGGTGACGGCGCTGTCGATCCTGCAACTGCTGCCCTATCCGGTGGCCAGTCATCCCACGGGCAGCATCCGCTTCCAGGGCCGCGAGCTGGTCGGCGCGGCGCCGCGCGAATTGCTGAACGTGCGCGGCAATCGCGTGTCGATGATCTTCCAGGAGCCGATGACCTCGCTCAACCCGCTGCACACGATCGAGCGGCAGGTGAACGAGGTGCTGGTCCTGCACAAGGGGCTTTCACGAGACGCCGCGCGAAAACGTACGCTCGAGCTGCTGGAGCAGGTCGGCATCCCCGAGGCCGCGAAGCGGCTCGATGCCTATCCGCATCAGCTCTCGGGCGGCCAGCGCCAGCGCGTGATGATCGCCATGGCGCTCGCCAACGAGCCCGACATGCTGATCGCCGACGAGCCGACCACGGC
>JAUXRT010000572.1 GCA_030681635.1 Reyranella sp. | reverse complement strand
TGGCGGCACTGGTCTGGATGGCGATCGAATGGGCAAACCGCGGCAAGCCCTCGGTTCTCGGCATCCTGTCGGGCGCGGTGGCCGGTCTCGGCACCATCACGCCCGCCGCGGGCTCCGTTGAACCCTGGGCGGCGATGGTGATCGGGGCGGCTGCGGGCGCGGTCTGCTATTGGGCCTCGGTGATCCTGAAGACCCGGCTCGGCTACGACGATTCGCTCGACGTCTTTGGCGTCCACGGTGTTGGCGGCATCGTGGGTTCGATCCTGGTCGGCGTATTTGCCACCCGGGCCATCAACGACGTCGCCAAGGGCCAGCCGGTCGGTCTGGTCGACGGCAATGCGGGCCAGATCCTGACCCAGCTCTACGGCGTGGTGGTGATCGCCGCCTTCTGCGCGGTCGCGACGTGGGTGATCCTGAAGATCGTCGACGCCATGGTCGGCCTGCGGGTCACGCGCGACGAAGAGGTCGAAGGCCTCGACACCGCCTTGCATGGGGAGCGGGTGCAGTAGCGTCCAGAGTTGGCGAATGGGGAGAGACGTCAATGCGCCGCAAGATCGGTGTTGTGTCGATGCTTCTGGCCCTGTGGGGCGGCGCGACGGCGATGGCGCAGACGCACGACCAGCTTCAGAAATGGTGCTACGGCGATGCCACCGCCGATCAAACGGTCCGAGGATGCGACGCCGTCATAAAGGCGGGCCGAGAGACGCCGCAGGATCAAGCCACCGCGTTCAACAACCGCGGTACTGCTTATTGGAACAAGGCCCAATACGACCGCGCCATCCAGGACTACGACCAGGCGATCAAGTTGAATCCCAACTATGCCAACGCGTTCCACAGCCGCGGCATCGCCTACGACAGCAAAGGTCAGTCCGACCGCGCCATCCAGGACTACGATCAGGCGATCAAGCTGAACCCCAGCCAGGCCAACGTATTCTTCACCCGCGGCAAGGCCTACGCTAAAAAGGGCCAGTCCGACCGCGCCATCCAGGACTACGATCAGGCGATCAAGCTGAACCCCAAAAATGCTGACGCGATCTACATGCGCGGCCTCGCCTACGACATCAAGGGCCAGTACGACCGCGCCATCCAGGACTATGATCAGGTGATCAAGCTGACCCCCAACGATGCCGGTCCATTTGCCATCCGCTGCATGGCTCGGGCGATCGTCAACCAGCTTCAGCCGGCGCTGGCCGACTGCAACGAGTCGCTGCGACTGCGCCCGAACGACGCCAGCGCGCTGGGCTGCCGTGGCTTCACCTATCTCAAGCTCGGCCTGTTCGATGTAGCGCTCTTTGACTACGACGCGGCCCTCAGGATCGAGCCGAACTCCGTCTACTCCCTGTTCGGGCGCGGGATAGCGCGCCGCAAGACGGGTGACCTTGCCGGCGGCGACGCCGACCTCGCCGCAGCGACTGCGATCAAGGTGGACATTGCCGAGGCGTTCGCCAAATACGGACTCAAGGATTTTTAGGCGCTGTCTGGCCCGCCGCCGCGACCGGTTGCGGTTCTTTCGCCACCCGGGCCAGATCCTGACCCAGCTCTACGGCGTGGTGGTGATCGCCGCCTTCTGTGCGGTCGCGACGTGGGTGATCCTGAAGATCGTCGACGCCATGGTCGACCTGCGGGTCACGCGCGACGAAGAGGTCGAGGGCCTCGACACCGCCTTGCATGGGGAGCGGGTGCAGTAGTCCCTAGAGCCGATGGTCCTTGCATTCGTCAGCCAGGAAATCGAGCAAGGCGCGGATCGACGGCAACAGGCCGCGCCTTGAGGGGAACACGGCATAGACGATGCCGTTCCTCGGCCGCCAGCTCGGCAACACGTCGATCAGCCGGCCGGCCTTGATGTCGTCTTCGACCATCAGGACGGGCACCTGCACGATTCCGACGCCCTCCAGGGCTGCGGCGAGAATGGCGGCGAGGTCGTCGCTGACCAGCCTGGGTTCATGGTGCACGACCGCGGTGAGACCATCGGCGTGCGCCAGGTTCCACGCGTGAGTGTCCTGCGGCAGGCCGAAGTCGAGGCTCGGTAGTCCACTCAGGTCAGTCGGTACCTTCGCCGTCGGATGGCTCTTCAGCAGGCTGGGGCTGCCGATCAGGCATTGCGGGGTTTCGCCCAGCCTGCGCAGCACGAGATCGCTCTGCTCCTGCGGTGGCGTGCCGGCCCGGATCGCCAGATCGAACCCCTCGGCGATCACGTCCACTCTCCGGTCGAGCGCCCTTAGGTGAATCTGGACTTTCGGGTTGTCGATCATGAAACGCGCGATGAGTTCGCCGAAGTGATAGCCGAGCAGGCTGGGCGGGCAGCTCATCCTGACCACGCCCTGCGGCTCCGAGCGGACAGAGTCGATCACTGCCTGCGCCGCCTCTGCCTCGACCAGCATGGCGAGGCATCGCCGGTAGTATTCCTGCCCGATCTCCGTCACCGAGAAGCTGCGACTCGAGCGCTGGATCAGACGCACGCCGAGACGGTCCTCGAGCAGGCCGAGGCGGCGGCTGAGCTTCGATTTTTGCATCCCCAACGCCCGGGCGGCCGGCGCGAAGCCCCCGTGCTCAACCACTTGAGTGAAGTAGTATAGGTCGTTGAGGTCCTGCATCGTCCCATTGATAGGACGCAGCGTGCCGCGTGGCAATCTTTTGGAGTCAGCGTCCGATACTTACCTTCCTCAGCAACGATCAACCGTAGGCCCGGTCTACAAGGATGAGTGTTCAGATGAAGAAGGTTCTTGGCGTTTACAGCAATCCCAAGGGGCATTGGGTGGGTGACGGGTTTCCCGTCCGCTCGCTCTTCTCGTATCAGACGCTGGGCCGGCAGCTCAGCCCGTTCCTGCTGCTCGACTATGCCGGGCCGGCGCACTTCGATCCGGCGCCCGCGCCGCGCGGCGTTGGGCAACACCCCCACCGCGGCTTCGAGACGGTGACCATCGTCTACGAAGGCGAGGTCGAGCACAGGGACTCGACCGGCAAGGGCGGCGTGATCGGTCCGGGCGATGTCCAGTGGATGACGGCCGGCAGCGGGATTCTGCATGAGGAGTTCCATTCGCAGGCCTTCACGCGGACCGGTGGGCCATTCCGCATGATCCAGCTCTGGGTCAACTTGCCCGCAAAGGACAAGATGACTACGCCCGGCTACCAGGCGATCCTCGACAAGGAAATCCCGTCGGTCGCCCTGTCGGGCGGTGCCGGCAGGGTCCGCGTGATCGCCGGCAACTACGAAGGCAAAGCAGGTCCTGCGCATACCTTCACGCCGGTCAATCTCTGGGACGTTCGCCTGAACGGAGAGAAATCCGTGACGCTCGATCTGCCCGACGGCCATACCGCGGCACTCGCCGTGTTGACCGGCAAGATCAAGGTCAACGGCACGCAGGTCGCCAGTGATGCCCAGCTGGTGCTGCTCGGTCGCGGCGGCGAGAAGGTGTCGATCGAGGCGGAGGGCGATGCCGCTTTCCTCGTGCTGAGCGGCGAGCCGATCGAGGAGCCTGTGGTCGGTTACGGCCCGTTCGTCATGAACAGCGAGGCCGAGATCAGGCAGGCCATGGACGACTTCAACGGCGGTCGCTTCGGCCAGATGCCGAACTGATCGAACCAGGACGTCCGGCTGGGCTTCATCGGCCCAGCCGGAATCGCTGCATCAACAGCAAGGAACCCAGCCGATGACGAGCGAACCGATCCGCGATCCAGTCAAGGACCACCTGCTGACGCCGCAGAATGCGGCATTCATCATCATCGACTATCAACCGGTCCAAGTTAACTCGATCGCCTCCATGGACCGCCAGTTGCTGATCAATAATATCGTCGGCATCTCGAAGGCCGCCGTCGCCTACGGCCTGCCGATCGTGCATTCGACGGTCAACGTCAAGACCGGCCTGAACAAGCCGCCCATCCCGCAGCTCCGCAAGGTGCTCGGCAAGTTTCCGACTTACGATCGCACGACGATAAATTCCTGGGAGGACGTCGAGTTCCGCCAGGCCGTCGAGAAGACCGGCCGCCGCAAGCTCATCATGACCGCGCTATGGACCGAGGCGTGTCTCACCTTCCCGGCGCTCGACGCGCTGAAGGAGGGCTACGAGGTTTATGTGGTTGCGGATGCGGTCGGCGGCACATCGGTCGACGCGCATGAGGCGGCACTGCGTCGCATCGAACAGGCAGGCGGCAGGATGACCAGCGTCGTCCAGCTCTTCTGCGAATTGCAGCGCGACTGGGCACGCAGTGAGACCGTTCCGGCCTTTATGAACCTGTTCATTGAGACGGGCGGCACAGCCGGCATCCAGTTTTCCTACGATCGCACCGAAGGATGAGCGACTGATACCCCTAGCGCTTGTGGCTTCAACGGCACAGGGTCCCAACCCGTTCGTCTGTATGAAGAAAGTGGTCTATTCCATTGTTGTTATTGGTTAATTTGTTTCATACAATGAGCCAATAGCAAGTCCGCCCGGACCCCTCCGGCGGGTGTTGCTGCTTTGCTTCGGCCGGTTGCGGCCCCAGTGGATGGCTAAGAATGTTCAATCCGCGCCTGACGGAGACGTTGACCGATTTTCCGTTCGCGCGGCTGAACGCGCTGATCGCGCCCATCACGCCCCCGGCCCACCTGTCGATGATCAACATGTCGGTCGGCGAGCCGCAGGGCGCCATGCCGGCCTTCGCCCGCCAGATCGTGAATGACGAGGTCGACGGCTGGAACAGGTATCCGCCCAACCAGGGCCTGCCCGACCTCAACCTCGCCATCTGCGAATGGCTGACGCGGCGCTACAAGCTGCCCCAGGGCCTGCTCGACCCCGACCGGCATGTTCATCCGACGGCGGGCAGCA
>JAUXRT010000571.1 GCA_030681635.1 Reyranella sp. | reverse complement strand
TGCGACTTGCGCAGATCCCAGGGCAGGCCGGAGGCGCGGATCAATGGCCCCGAGAAGCCCCAGTCGAGCGCCTGCTGCTGGCTGACGACGCCGATGTCCACCGTGCGCTGGCGGAAGATGCGGTTGTCGTTCAGCAGCTTCTCGATGTCCTTGAGGAACGGGTAGAACTGCTTGATCCACGCATCCATCGAGTCGAGCATGCCGTCGGGCAGATCCTGGTGGACGCCGCCGGGCCGGAAGTACGCCGCATGCATGCGCGAGCCGCTGACGCCCTCGTAATACTCCATCAGCAGCTCGCGCTGCTCGAAGCCCCACAGCGGTGGCGTCAGCGCGCCAGTGTCCATGGCGAACGTCGTGACGTTCAGCAGATGGTTCAGGATGCGCGTGATCTCGGAGAACAGCACGCGGATATACTGGCCGCGCTCCGGCGCCGTGATGCCCAGCAGCTTCTCGACCGCCAGCGCATAGGCATGCTCCTGGTTCATCGGCGAGACGTAGTCGAGCCGGTCGAAGTAAGGCACCGCCTGCAGGTAGCTCTTGTACTCGATCAGCTTCTCGGTGCCGCGATGCAGCAGGCCGATGTGGGGATCGCAGCGTTCGACGATCTCGCCGTCCATCTCGACGACCAGGCGCAACACGCCGTGGGCCGCCGGGTGCTGCGGCCCGAAGTTCATCGTCAGGGTCTTGATCTCGACGTCGGACATGTCAGCTCGTCTTGGCCGCTGGTTGGGCTTTCTCGTCGCCCGGCAACACCTGCTGCGCACCTTCCCAGGGGCTGAGGAAGTCGAAGCGGCGGAACTCCTGCGTCAGCTTCACCGGCTCGTAGACCACGCGCTTCTGCACGTCGTCCCAGCGCAACTCGACGAAGCCGGTGAGCGGGAAATCCTTGCGCAGCGGATGGCCCTCGAACCCATAGTCGGTGAGGATCCGCCGCAGGTCGGGATGATCGGAGAACCATATGCCGTAGAGGTCGTAAGCCTCGCGTTCGAACCAGCCGGCGGCGCTATAGACCGGCGCGGCTGACGGCACGGGCGTCGATTCGTCGGTCGCGACCTTGATGCGGATGCGCTGGTTGTTCTTCAGGCTGAGCAGATTGTAGACGACGTCGAAGCGCTTCTCTCGCTCCGGCCAATCGACGCCGCAGATGTCGATGACTTGCTTGAACAGGCACTTCGGATCGTCGCGCAGGAACGTGAGCAAGCCGACCAGCTTGCCGGCCGGGCACTCGAGCATCAGTTCGCCGAGACGGACGTTGCTGCTTGTCACCGCGCCGGCGGTCGCCTGGACGATGTGGTCGCCAAGTTCCTGCAGAGTCTGATCCATCAACGCACCAGCGTTCCGGTGCGGCGGATCTTCTTCTGGAGTTGCAGGATGCCGTACAGCAAGGCCTCGGCGGTCGGCGGACAGCCCGGCACGTAGATGTCGACCGGCACGATGCGATCGCAGCCGCGCACGACCGAGTAGCTGTAGTGATAGTAGCCGCCGCCGTTGGCGCAGGAGCCCATCGAAATGACGTAGCGCGGCTCGGCCATCTGGTCGTAGACCTTGCGCAGCGCCGGCGCCATCTTGTTGGTCAGCGTACCGGCCACGATCATCACATCGGCCGACCGAGGGCTCGGCATCGGCGCGAAGCCGAAGCGGTCGAGGTCGTAGCGGCTCATCCAGCAGTGGATCATCTCGACGCCGCAGCAGGCCAGGCCGAAGGTGAGGCCCCACATCGACCCGGTACGCGCCCAGGTGATCAGCTTGTCGAGTTGCGCCACGACGAAACCCTTGTCGGCCAGCTCGTCGTTCAAGGCCCGCGAGAGCGCCGCTTCGGCGGTGCTGTTCGGCTTGGGCGGGGTAATCACTCCCATTCCAGGGCTCCCTTGCGCCACTCGTAGATGAACCCGACGGTGAGGACGCCCAGGAACAGCATCATCGACCAGAAGCCGAACAGACCGATGTCGCCCAGCGTCACCGCCCACGGAAACAGGAACGCGACCTCGAGATCGAAGATGATGAACAGAATGGCAACCAGATAGAAGCGGACGTCGAACTGGCCGCGCGCATCGTCGAATGGCGCGAAGCCGCATTCGAATGGCGACAGCTTCTCGGAATTGGGGTTCTGCCGCGCGATCAGATACGACCCGCCGAGCATTGCGCTCGTCAGGCCCAAGGCGAGGCCGAGGAAGATCAGGATCGGAAGGTATTCCCTAAGAAGATCTTCCATCGCCACCCCTTGCGCCCCGTTTTTGTGGGCTGCCAGTGTTTGGGCTGGCGCGAGCGACGGGACTCGAACCCGCGACCTCCGGCGTGACAGGCCGGCGTTCTAACCAACTGAACTACGCCCGCAATAGCCCCAAACGGCGCGCGAGAGATATAGGACCACCTATTGGGTGTCAAGCATACCGCACCCGCGAAGAAGTGCGTAAATGCCCGATATTGCTATGCTTTCCACGCCGACGCGGACGCCTCGCGAAATGCTGGTGGGCGATGACGGGCTCGAACCGCCGACATCTTCCGTGTAAAAGAAGCGCTCTACCAACTGAGCTAATCGCCCGACACGTTCAGTCCTAACACAGCGCCCGAAAGCGGCGCTAGTTGATCGCGTCCTTGAGAGCCTTGCTCGCCTTGAAACGCGGCACATTCGCAGCCGGAATCTTGATCTTCTCGCCGGTCTGCGGATTCCGGCCCTCGCCTGCCTTGCGCTTGGTCACCTGGAAGGTCCCGAAGCCCACCAGCAAAACCTTTTCCTTCTTCTTCAAGGACTTGGTGACGACGGTCAGGATGGCATCGACGGCGTTGGCGGCGTCCGTCTTGGAGAGGTTGGTCGAAGCGGCGACGGCGGCGATCAAATCGTGCTTGTTCACGGGCGAGCCTCTGCATGGTCCGGCAGCCTCAAGTGTAGGGGCGGCCTGAAAACGGCGTCAACGCTGAATACCATATTTTGTGGGGCGGCCTCCCACAAGGCGCATAAGTTGCGGTCAGACGCGACGAAGCCCCGGATCGCTCCGGGGCTTCGGATTATTTCGGGAAGAACGCTTTAGTGCGCCCGGATGGCCTCGGGCCCATCCGCCGGCTTGGCCGCGACCGCCTCGAGGTCGTTCGGCCACTCGATGGCGACCAGCGGCTTGATCAGCGCCTTGGCGAGGACTTCATCGACGGTCGACACCGGGATGATCTCCAGGCCCTTCTTCACATTGTCCGGAATCTCCGGCAGATCGCGCTCGTTCTCCTTGGGAATGAGCACGGTCTTGAGACCGCCGCGCAACGCCGCCAGCAACTTCTCCTTGAGGCCGCCGATCGGCATGACTCGGCCGCGCAGGCTGATCTCGCCGGTCATGGCGACATCCTTGCGCACCGCGACGCCGGTCAACGCCGATACGATCGAAGTGATCATGCCGACGCCCGCCGACGGGCCGTCCTTGGGCGTGGCACCTTCCGGCACGTGCACATGGATGTCGCGCTTTTCGAAGATGTTGTGCTTGATGCCGAAGGTCGCGGCGCGCGAGCGGATGTACGCGTTGGCCGCCTGCACCGACTCCTGCATGACGTCGCCCAGCTTGCCGGTAACGGTGACGCGACCGCGGCCCGGCACCAGCACGGCTTCGATCTGCAGCAACTCGCCACCGACCTCGGTCCACGCCAGGCCCGTCGTGATGCCGACCAGATCCTCTAGCTCGGCTTCGCCGTAGCGGAAGCGGCGAACGCCCGCGAACTTGTCGAGGTTCTTGCGGCCGATCTTCACCTTGGAAGTCCCCTTCATGAGGATTTCCTTCACCGCCTTGCGGGCCAGGTTGGCGATCTCGCGCTCCAGATTGCGAACGCCGGCCTCGCGCGTGTAGTAGCGCACGAGATCTCTTACGGCGTCGTCATGGATGTCGAGCTCGCCTTCCTTCAGGCCGTTGGCCTCGACCTGCTTGGCGATCAGGTGTTTGCGCGCGATCGCGACCTTTTCATCCTCGGTGTAGCCGGCCAGCCGGATGATCTCCATGCGATCCATCAGCGGCTGCGCCATGCGCAGCGAGTTGGCCGTGGTGATGAACATCACGTTCGACAGGTCATAGTCGATCTCGAGGTAGTGGTCGTTGAACGCGCTGTTCTGCTCCGGGTCCAGGACCTCGAGCAGAGCCGACGACGGGTCGCCGCGGAAGTCCGCGCCGAGCTTGTCGATCTCGTCCAGGAGGAAGAGCGGGTTCGAGGACTTCGCCTTCTTCATGCTCTGGATAACCTTGCCCGGCAGCGAGCCGATATAGGTCCGGCGATGGCCGCGGATCTCGGCCTC
>JAUXRT010000569.1 GCA_030681635.1 Reyranella sp. | reverse complement strand
CCTACATCCTGTTCTCGGTCGTGCTGTCGGAGTGGCGCATCAAGTTCGTGCGCCGCATGAACGATGCCGACACCGATGCCAATGCCAAGGCCATCGACAGCCTGCTGAACTACGAGACGGTCAAATACTTCGGCAACGAGCCCCACGAGGCGCGACGCTACGACGTCGGCCGCCGGCGCTACGAGACGGCGGCGATCCGCTCGAGCCGGACCTTGTCGCTGCTGAACATCGGCCAGGGCGCGATCATCGCGGTTGGCCTGGTGGCGGTCATGTCCATGGCCGGCTACGGCGTCATCCATGGCACCATGACGCTCGGCGATTTCGTGGCGGTGAACGCCTTCCTGATCCAGCTCTACGTGCCCCTCAACATGCTGGGGTTCGCCTATCGCGAGATCAGGAGCGCGCTGGTGAACATGGAGAAGATGTTCGGCCTGCTCGATGTCGATGCCGAAATCGCCGACCGGCCCGGCGCGCCCGCGCTCGCCGTCGCCGGTGGCGAGATCGTGTTCGACCATGTCGACTTCCACTACGAGAAGGCGCGGCCGATCCTGCACGATGTGAGCTTCCGCGTGCCGGCCGGAAAGACCGTGGCGATCGTGGGCTCGAGCGGCGCCGGAAAGTCGACGGTCTCGCGCATCCTCTTCCGCTTCTATGACGTGGCGTCCGGCAGCGTGAAGATCGACGGCCAGGACATTCGCGCGGTGCAGCAGGCCAGCCTGCGGGCGGCGATCGGCGTGGTGCCGCAGGATACCGTGCTGTTCAACGACACCATCTACTACAACATCGCCTACGGCCGTCCTGAAGCCAGCCGCGAGGAGGTCGAGCAGGCGGCCCGCCTGGCGCGGATCCACGATTTCATCGTGGCGCTGCCGCAGGGTTACGAGGCCACGGTGGGCGAGCGCGGCCTGAAACTCTCGGGCGGCGAGAAGCAGCGTGTGGCAATCGCCCGCACCATTCTCAAGAACCCGCGGATCCTGCTGTTCGACGAGGCGACCAGTGCGCTCGACACCCGCACCGAGCAGGAGATCCAGCGCTCGCTGGAAGAGGTCAGCCGGGGGCGTACCACGGTGGTGATCGCCCACCGTCTGTCGACCGTCATCAACGCCGACGAGATCGTGGTCCTCGACCGCGGTCGCGTCGTCGAGCGCGGCCGCCACGGCGATCTGCTGGCCCTGGGCGGTCTCTATGCCGACATGTGGAGCCGGCAGCAGGAAGCCGCCGCAGAAGCCGAACACCGGGCCGAGCACCAGGTCGAGGAGCCGCCGTCGTTCCGTGGTGAAGGCCATCTCCGTGTCGCCGACTAGCGCTGTCGAGAATCCCTGGCGCGCACTGCTGCCGGTCTTCCTTGCCTGTGCCGCCATTGGCCTGCAGGCGGGTGTTGCCTTGCCTCTGGTGCCGCTGGCGCTGGAACGGCAGGGCGCGGACAAGCTCACCATCGGTATCGTCGCCGCCGCCTGGGGCATCGGCATGCTGGCTTTCGGCACGCGCATTCCGCAGATGGCGGCGCGGTTCGGCGCCGTCCCGCTGATTGTCGTTTCCGTCGTGACGGGGGCGGCCGTCACGGTCGCCTACACGCTCACCAGCAGCCCCGTGGCGTGGTTCATGCTCAGCCTGCTGCACGGCATCACCGGCGGCGTGCCGTGGGTGGTGACCGAGATCTGGATGAATGTCGTGGTCGAGGAGAAGCGCCGCGGCCGCGTCATGGGCTTCTACGCGATGCTGGTGGCGCTGGGCCTCGCGCTGGGTCCGCTGGTGCTGCAGGTGACGGGTGTCTATGGACCGGCGCCGTTCCTGACCTGCGCGGCGCTGGCCTTGCTGGTGGCGGTGCCGCTGCTGCCGTACTGGAAGAGCGCGCCGGCCATCGAGCACACGGCCGACAGCGGCTTCACCATCGTCGTGCTGGCGGTGCCGCTTGCCATGTTCGCGGGCTTCGTCTGCGGCCTGGGCGAACAGGTCGCGTTCAGCTTCCTGCCGGTCTACGCCGTCGGCGCCGGCGTCTCGGCGGAGACCGGCGCGCTCTGGCTCTCGGCCTTCGTGCTGGGCAACGTGATCCTGCAATGGCCGATCGGCTGGCTGGCCGATCACTACGATCGCCGTGCCGTGCTGGCCGGCTGCACCCTGGTCAGCGCCATTCTCGTGGGCTTGCTGCCGATGGTGCCGGCCCAGTCGCCGGCGGTGATTGGCGTTGTGCTGCTGTGGGGCGGCATTTCCTTTGCGATCTACCCGGTGGGCCTGGCGCTGCTCGGCCAGCACTTCAACGGCGGCGACATCGCCCGCGCCAACACCGCCTTCAGCATGCTCTATATTCTGGGCGGCATGGTCGGCCGGCCGATCGTAGGCGCGGCGATGGACGCGATCGGTGATCCTGGCCTCGGCTGGACGCTCGCCGTCTTCTATTTCGCCGCGACCGTGGGCGCCTTGCTGGCGCTCCGCCGTCGCGGCTGATAATTCTGCAGGCAAATGAGCGCCACGGCCGCCAAGACCGAAGATACCGTCGATCCGCTTCTGGCACCCCTGCTGGCCGGTGATCGGCGGGCGCTCGCCCAGGCGATCACCCTCATCGAATCGACTCGCAGCGACCACCGCACCCGCGCCGATGCGCTCCTGGCGGCGGTGTTGCCGCACAGCGGCAAGTCGGTGCGGCTCGGCATCACCGGCGTGCCCGGCGTGGGCAAGTCGACCCTGATCGAGCGCTTTGGACTCTCCCTGCTGGAACGCGGCCGGTCGTTGGCGGTGCTGGCGATCGATCCGTCCTCCAAGCGCGGCGGCGGCTCGATCCTGGGCGACAAGACGCGCATGGAAGATTTGTCGCGCCGTCATGCCGCCT
>JAUXRT010000564.1 GCA_030681635.1 Reyranella sp. | reverse complement strand
GAAGTCGGTGCGTCAGTTGGCATCGACGCTGGTGGTGGCGGCTTGACCCCCTCCCGCCTTCGGCCACCACCCCCGACAACGGGGGAGGAGAATTAAAACTTTATCCACCCCAGTCTTAAGGGGAGGTGCCCCGTAGGGGCGGAGGGGTCATAGGAGCGGGGCAATGGAAGAATTCGACTATGTGATCGTCGGCGCCGGTGCGGCGGGTTGCGTGCTGGCCAACCGGCTTTCGGCCGACGGCAAGAACAGGGTCGCGGTGATCGAGGCCGGCGGCAGCGACAATCACATCTGGATCAAGGTGCCGGCCGGCTTCAACAAGACAGTCTACGACGACAAGCTCAATTGGGGTTACGAGACCGCGCCGGGTCCGCACATCGACGGCCGCAAGATAAAATTCCCGCGCGGCAAGGTGCTGGGCGGCTCGGGCTCGATCAACGGCCATCTCTACGTGCGCGGCCAGGCCGCCGACTACGACACCTGGGCGCAGTTGGGCTGCCGCGGCTGGTCGTGGGACGACCTGCTGCCCTACTTCAAGCGCGCCGAGAGCCGCGACGGCGGCGACGACGCCGTGCGCGGCCGCTCCGGCCCGCTGGTCATCGAGGACCAGCGCGATCCGCATGTACTAAGCGACGCCTACATGGCCGCCAACGAGGCGCTGGGGCTAAAACGCACGCCCGACTACAACAGTGGCGACCAGGAAGGCACGCTGCTCTACCAGAACATGATGCGGAACGGCCGGCGCTGGAGCCCGGTCGACGCCTACCTGAAACCCGCGATGAAGCGCGGCAACGTCCGCGTGATCACGCGCGCGCTGGTCGAGCGGGTCGACCTTTTAGGCAAGCGGGCCACCGGCATCACCTATCGCCAGAACGGGCAGTCGCACTCGATCAAGGCGCGGCGCGATGTGATCCTCGCTGGCGGCGCCATCAACACGCCGCAGCTCCTGCAGATCTCCGGCATCGGCCATCCCGACGACCTGGCCGCGATCGGCGTGCCGGTGAAGCATGCGCTGCCCGGCGTCGGCCACAACTTCCGCGACCACTACGCCATCCGCGTCTCGGCCCTGGTGAAGGGCGCCGGTTCCCTCAACGAGAAGAGCCGCGGCCTGCGCCTTGTCGGCGAGGTCCTGCGCTACGCGATCAGCCGCAAGGGCCTGCTGACCACGGCGCCGAGCCATGCCGGCGGCTACTTCAAGACACGGGCGGGGCTCGCCACACCCGACATGCAGCTCTACTTCGCGCCGGCAAGCTACGGTGGTGGCCGCTACGGCACGACCGTGCTCGACACCGTGCCCGGCATGACCCTGGGGGCGGCCCAGCTGCGTCCCGAGAGCACCGGTCATGTGAAGGCGCTCTCCGCCGATCCCACGGCCAAGCCCGAGATCCAGCCGAATTACCTGGCCGACCAGATCGACCGCGACGCCTTGCTGGTGGCGATGAAATACCTGCGCAGGCTGCTCGCGACGCCGCCGCTGGCCGGCTACGTGATCCGCGAGAACTTCCCCGGCCCCGATGTGCAGACCGACGAGCAATGGATGGCACACGCCCGCGCCACCGGCTCGACGACCTATCATCCGGTCGGCACATGCAAGCTCGGGACCGATCCCCGGGCCGTGGTCGACCCGCAGAGCATGCGCGTGCTGGGTCTGCAGGGGCTGCGCGTCGCCGACGCCTCGTGCATGCCGACGATGGTGTCGGGCAACACCTACGCCGCGACCAACGTGATCGCGGAGAAGGGTGCCGACCTCATCGCGTCTTCATAGAGTCTTTCCGACCAGAGTCGAATCGGCTCTTCTCCTCCCCAGCTACGCTGGGGAGGTGTCGGCCTCATAGGCCGACGGAGGGGTCATGCGCCGATCTCTACCCGGGCTTCCGACCCCTCCGTCGGCGTAAGACGCCGACACCTCCCCTTCGCGGAATCCGCGAAGGGGAGGAGGGACTCGATTCAATCGACGTCGGAAAGAGTTTAAGACCGCGGTCGCGGAAGATCAGTGCTCCGGCTTGATGTTGAAGTCGCGGATGACCTTGCCCCACTTGGCGCGGTCGGAGGTGATCTGCTTGTCGAGGTCGGCCTGGGAGCCGCCGATGATCTGCAGGCCGTTGTCGGCGAATTTCTGCTTGAGCTCGGGCGAGGCCAGCGCCTTGTTGATCTCCCCGTTCCAGCGCTTCACCAGCTCGGGCGACATGCCGCCGGGACCGACGATGGCGAACCAGTTGTCGATCACGAACTCCTTCAGCCCGTCCTTGGACATCACCGGCACGTCGGGAAGCTGCGGCGACTGGGCATTGGCGCCATAGGCCAGGGCCCGGAGCGTGCCGCCCCGAATGTGCCCCATGAACTCGGGCAGGTTGCCCCACATCGCGTCGACCCGGCCGGCGGTCAGGTCGACGATCGCCGGCGCGCCGCCGCGATAGGGGATCTGCGTCAGCTTGGTGCCGGTCAGCGCCATGAACAGGGCGCAGGAAAGCTGCTGGCTCGAGCCTGAGCCCACCGTGGCGCAGGTGATCTTTTCGGGCGCCGCCTTGGCTGCCGCGGCGATGTCCCGCCAGCTCTTGTAGGGCGTGTCCTTGCCGACGACGAGGACGTTGTAGACGCTCGCCACGGTGGCGATGGTGGTGAGGTCCTTGTCGACGTCGATGGCGATCTTCACCATCTGCGGCACGACGCTCATCATCGCCATCGAGGCAAGCAGCAGGGTGTGGCCGTCAGGCGGCGCCTTGGCCGCTTCGGCGGCGGCGATCATGCCCGAGGCGCCGGTCTTGTTGTCGACCATGACCTGCTTGCCGATCTGCTTGGACAGCTGCTCGGCCAGCAGGCGCGCCATCAGGTCGGACGTGCCGCCGGCTGAAAAGCCGTTGATGAGTCGGACATCCTTTGTGGGAAAGCCCTGGGCTTGGGTTTGGGCCAGCGCCGGACCTGCAAGAAGCACGGCGATTGCGCCGGCCAGAACCATCAATCTCTTACTCACACTTTCCTCCAACTGAACTCACACGTAGCCCGGTCCCTCGATCACCGGATGGGCGATCAGGAATTTCTCGTCGATCTCCACGCCGATGCCGGGCTTGTCGAGCGGACGGACGGTGCCGTCCTTGCCGATCTGCCACGGTTCGCTGCCCAGCTCGTCGCGGAACTTGTTGGCCACCGACAGATCGGCCTCGAAGTAGCCACCGTTGTCGATCGAGGCCAGGAAATGGATCGAGACGGCGTGGTTGAGGCCGGTCATCGAACTGTGCGGATGGATCGGCAGCTTCCACATCGAGGCGGCGGCGGCGATGCGCTGGACCTCGGTGACGCCGCCCGACTTGGAGAGGTCGGGCTGCAGGATGGTGATGTTGCCGTCCTCGATGATCCGGTGGAACTCGAAGCGCGTGTAGTGGTTCTCGCCCGCCGCCAGCGGCGTGCGGCCAAAGCCCTTGGCCATGGCGTAGGAGCGGTGGTCGTGCGCGGGGAACGGCTCCTCCAGCCAGGAAATGCCCAGTTCATCCATGGCCGGCATCACGCGGCGCACGTCCTCGACGGTGTAGCCGGTGTTGGCGTCGGTCAGCAGCACCATCTCGTCACCGAAGCGGCGGCGCACCGCCGTCATGCGCGCGATATCGGCTTTTACATTGTCGCCGACGCGCAGCTTCAGCGCCTTGTAGCCCGCTTCGACCATCGGCACGGCCTCGGCCGCCAATGAGTCCGGCGCCTGGTAGCCCAATGAAATGCCGCCGGCATAGGCCGGCACCGGCCTGTTGCTGCCGCCCAGCAGCTTGTAGAGCGGCCAGCCCACGGCCTTGCCCTTGATGTCCCACAGCGCCTGGTCGAGGCCGCTCATCGCCATCGAGGTGGCGGCCCCCATGCCGTGCGAGCCGAGCTGGAATTTATAAATCTTGGCCCAGATGCCCACCGTGTCGGTGGCGTCCATGCCGACCACGAAGCCTTTCAGCGTCGTGTTGATCAGGTGGCCGATGCTGCCGGGTGAACGGGCATGATGGCTCTCGCCCCAGCCCACGATGCCGTCCTCGGTCGTCACCTTCACCATGACGCAGTCGCGCTTGGTCATGGTGCCGATGCCGAGCGAGACCTGCAGCTCCTTCGGCACGCGATAGC
>JAUXRT010000561.1 GCA_030681635.1 Reyranella sp. | reverse complement strand
ATCAGCACGGTCAGCCCGGCATGCGAGGCAGTGAGCGCCGCGGCGAACCCGGCGGCGCCGGAGCCCACCACCAGCAAATCCGTTTCGATCATCGCTTGGGTTCACCCGTACGGTCGACATTCTCCTCGCGCCGGCGCTTGGCCTCGTTCTCGACGGCTTCGGCCAGGGCGGGGATGTGCGAGGCAATTTCGTAGAAGTCGCTGGCATAGAGGACCAGCAGCGTGGTCGGCCGCGTGGTCGCCACCGTGGCGCTGCGCGGTTGACGCTCCAGCAGCGCCATCTCGCCGAAGAAGGCGCCTTCACCCAGCCGCACCGTCCCGCCGTTGGGCAGGCGGACCTCGACCTCGCCGCTGGAGATGAAGAACATCGAGTCGCCGGGGTCGCCCCGTCGCACGATGATGATGCGGGAGGGGTAATAGCGGGTCCGCAGCTTGCCCACGATCTCCGACAGGGTGACGACGCCCAGGGCGGCGAAGATCGGCACGCGCGCCACCTGCTGCCATACCCTGAGATACTCGCGCCGGCGCTCTTCCTGGGCGAAGCCGGTGGCGAGCACGCCGGTCATGAGGGCCAGCACGGTGATGCCGCTGATCATCAGGACCGAGCCCATCATGCGTCCGGCGGCCGTGAGCGGCACCACGTCGCCGTAGCCCGTCGTGGTCAGTGTCACGACCGCCCACCACAAAGCATTGGGCAAGCTGCCGAAGGCATCGGGCTGGCGCTCGCGCTCGAGCAGGTGGGTTACGGTCGCGGCGATCACCAGGAGGATGAAGAACAGGACCACGACGCTGGCGATCGGGGCGCGCTCGTTCGACACGACCCGGGCCAGGGTTCCGAGGGCCGGCGCATGCAGGCCGAGCTTCAGGATCCACAGGGCGCAGAAGATCGAGGCGGCGTCTGAGCCGACGATCCGATAGCCGGCCAGCCACATGAACGCCGGCACGGTCGCCAGAAGGCCGACCAGGCCCGGCAACGACAGCGCCCAGTGCAGCCGGGCCATTGCCGCCGAGGTTTCGCCGTAGCGCGACGTTTCCGGCGCAGTCCACAGGCGCAGGATGTACTCGACGAAGAACAGGATCGCGACGGCCCAGATCGCGTAGCGCAGGGCATTTCGCGCATCGAGCGGCAGATCCTCGATCGACAGCAGGATGACGGCGAACAGGCCGATACCCAGCACGAGCAGGTGCAGCGCCCGCCATCGGCGCCCGGCGTCGCTGGGTTCCGTGAAGTGCAGCAACGCATAAATGCGCGCGCGAAGACTGGAGGCCGTGGCCGTCACGGAGCGACCATAGGCGTCCTGGCCTGCGAATTGCAACGCGCCGAACGCCGGTCTACGGTCGCGACCGCATCGCAGCATGGCGATCCGGGGACGGGGTCTGGAGTGAAGGTGGTCAAGGATTTGCGCATTGCCGTCGATATCGGTGGCACGTTTACGGATGTGGTTCTGGAGGAAGGCGGGCGGCGGCTGACGCGGAAGCTGCTGACGACACCGCAGCGGCCGGAAGAGGCGGTCCTCGACGGCGTGCGGTTGATCCTGGGCGATGCCGGACGCGGTTTCGGCGATGTCGATGTGTTCGTGCACGGCACGACGCTCGCGACCAATGCGGTGATCGAGCGCCGGGGCGCGCGCACGGCGCTGATCGCCACCGAAGGCTTCCGCGACGTCCTCGATATCGCCAATGAGAGCCGCTACGACCAGTACGATCTCACCATCGAGAAGCCGCGGCCACTGGTGCCGCGCGCGCTGCGCTTCACCGTCCCCGAGCGGATGGATGTGCACGGCAAGGTGCGGCTGGCCCTCGACGAGGCCGCTGTGCGGGCAGTGGCGGCCGAACTCGGCCGGCAGGGCATCGAAAGCGTGGCCGTGGCGTTCATGCATGCCTACGTCAACCCGGCCCATGAACGGCGCACGCGCGAGATACTGGTGGCCGAGCAGCCCGCCCTCCGCGTCACGCTCTCCAGCGAGGTCTGTCCCGAGGTGCGGGAGTACGAGCGTACTTCTACTGCCGTGGCCAATGCCTACGTGCAGCCGCTCATGGATTCCTATCTCGCGCGCATGCAGGCAGCCCTTGCCGCCGAGAAATTCAAGGGCACGATCTATCTCGTGACGTCGGGCGGCGGCCTCACCGCCATCGAGACGGCACGACGCTTTCCCGTGCGGCTGATCGAATCGGGCCCGGCAGGCGGCGCGATTTTTGCCGCGCAAATGGCGGCCCGCGCCGGCGAAAAGCGCGCATTGAGCTACGACATGGGGGGCACGACGGCGAAGATCTGCCTGATCGACGATTACACGCCGCACACCGCGCGGCTGTTCGAGGTCGACCGTGCCGCCCGCTTCCTCAAGGGCTCGGGTCTTCCCGTGCGCATCCCGGTGATCGAGATGGTCGAGAGTGGGGCAGGCGGCGGCTCGATCGCGCGGCTCGACGCGCTGAAGCGCGTGACGGTGGGCCCGGAAAGCGCCGGCGCCGAGCCGGGGCCGGCCTGCTACGGCCGCGGCGGCCGGCATCCGGCGGTGACCGACGCCAATGTCGTGCTGGGCAC
>JAUXRT010000377.1 GCA_030681635.1 Reyranella sp. | reverse complement strand
ACGCACTTCCTGTTCGAGGCCGAGACCGGCACGCTGGCCGCCTGCGCCGAAGCCGTCGGCATGAAGTTCGACCAGAAGGTCCGCAAGATCATGACCTTCAGTGCCGACGACCAGGCGCGCCTGGCCGCCGGGAAGCTGCGGTTCTAGACGGCGAGGTTGACCGTCACGCTCTTGCGCTGGGTGAAGCTGTCGAGCATGCCTTCTAGCGAGAACTCGCGACCGAGGCCCGACTGCTTGTAGCCGCCGTAGGACATGCCGGGCGTCTGGCCGCCACCCTGGTTGACCTGCACCCAGCCCGATTCGATGGCGTGCGCGGCGCGCAGCCCCTTGCCGATGTCGTGCGTCCAGACATAGGCCGCGAGGCCGTAGTGACTGTCGTTGGCCATGCGGATGGCCTCGGCCTCGTCGCTCCAGCGGATCGCCACCAGCACCGGCCCGAAGATTTCTTCGCGCGCCAGCCGCCAGTCGTTCGAACGGTCGGCGAACACGGTCGGGAGGGTGAAGTAGCCCTCCGACAGCGGCCCGGTCTTGGGCGGCAGGCCGCCGAACACGAGCTGGGCATCGGAGCGCTTCAGGCCCTCATCGACATACTTGCAGACCTTGGTGAACTGCTTGTTGTTGATGATGGTGCCGATGTCAGACGCCTCATCGAGCGGATCGCCGATTTTTAGCGCCGTCGTCTTCTTCTCGAGCTTCTTCAGGAAGGAGTCGAAGATGTCCTCGTGCAGGAACATGCGCGAGCCCGCGGTGCAGCTCTGGCTCTGGCGCGTGAAGCGCATCGCATTGATGATACCGTCGACCGCCCAATCCTCGTCGGCGTCGGGATAGACGATCGAGGGGCTCTTGCCGCCGAGTTCGAGCGACACCGGCACGATACGTTCGGCGGCGGCGCGCATGATCACCTTGCCGACCTCGGTCGAGCCGGTGAAGGAGAGCTTGCGGATCTTGGGGTGATTGGCCAGCGGGCCGCCGCACTCCTCGCCATAGCCGGTGATCACGTTCAGTACACCCGGCGGCACGAACTCCTGGACGATGTCGGCCATCAGCAGCACGGCCAGCGGCGCATCTTCGGCGGCCTTCATGACGAGTACGTTGCCGGCACACAGCGCCGGCGCGATTTTGAGCGCGCCCAGCATGACCGGCGCATTCCACGGGATGATGGCGCCCACGATGCCGATCGGCTCGCGCCGGGTGTAGGAGAGCACGTGCTCGCCGAGCGGCACGGTCTCGCCCTTCAGCTCCGAGGCGAGGCCGCCGAAATAGCGGAAGATGTCCGCCGCCAGCTTGGCCTCGCCGCGCGCCTGCGTACGCAGCGCATTGCCGGTTTCCATGGCGATGGTGCGCGCCATCTCCTCGGCCCGCGCTTCCAGCGCCTCGGCGGCCTTGAGCAGCATCTTGCCGCGTTCGCGCGGGACCACGTTCTTCCAGGCCGGGAACGCCTTCTCGGCCGCGGCGACCGCGGCATCGACATCGGCGGCGGCGGCGCGCGGCACTTCGGCCACGGTCGTGCGCTTGCCCGGATTCTCGATGGCGATGCGCTGGCCCGACGCGCTCTCGACCCACTTGCCGCCGATCAGCATGCCCTTGGGCTGGTAGGTGCCGGCGATCGGCGCGGATTTCGGCTGGGTGGCGGTCATCGACATGCGGGCTCTCCGTCCGACTACAAAAAAATCGGCCGGAGTTTGGCCCGCATGTCGCGACGCGACAAGGTCAGGCTGCCGCCGCCAATTCAGGCGTCAGCGCCTCTTCTGCAGCCAGCGTGCGCGCAACCGCGTGCACCACGGCAGCAATCCGCACCGCGGCCTGGACCTGCTCCGCCGAGAGGCCGGCCTCGCGGCACACCTTCTCGTGCGCTTCCAGGCACATGCCGCAGCCGTTGACGGCCGAGACCACCAGCGACCACAGCTCGAAATCGACCTTGTCGACGCCGGGCTTGGCCATGGCGGTCATGCGCAGCTTGGCCGGCAGGGTCTTGTAGTCGGCTGCGTGCACGAGGTGCACGAAGCGGTAGTAGATGTTGTTCATCGCCATCAGCGATGCCGCGATCTTGGCGGCGTTGAGCGCTTCCGGCGACATCTCGGCCGCGAAGGCGCCGACCACGGCTTGCGTGGTCGGAGCGTGGTTTGCGGCCAGGGCTGCAGCGACGAAACTGCCGGCCTTCTGCTGCGGGCTGAGCAACTGCTCGGCGGCCAGGCTCGAGAGATTGAGCCTGAGGTCGCGTGCGTAGTCGGGCAGCCGATCCTTCAGGACGTCGAGCGACATTGCATTCTCCCTTAGGCGGCCTTGAGGACGTCGTCGCCCTTCTGCCAGTTGCACGGGCAGAGTTCGTCGGTCTGGAGCGCATCGAGGACGCGCAGCACTTCCTGCGGATTGCGGCCGACCGAGAGGTCGTTCACCGACACGAAGCGGATGATGCCCTCGGGATCGACGATGAAGGTGGCGCGCAGGCAAACGCCCTCGCTCTTGTCGAGGATGCCGAGCGAGGTCGAGAGCTCGCGCTTGAGGTCGGCCAGCATGGCGAACGGCAGCGTCTTCAGGTCGGCATGGTTCTGGCGCCAGGCGAGATGGACGAACTCGGAATCGGTCGACACGCCGTAGACCACCGCATCGCGCTCGTTGAATTCCTTGTTGATCTTGCCGAAGGCCGCGATCTCGGTCGGACAGACGAAGGTGAAATCCTTGGGCCAGAAGAACACGATCTTCCACTTGCCCTTGTCGCTCTTGTCGGAGATCTGGGTGAAGGCGGTCTTGGGGTCGGTGCTCACCACCGCCTTGAGGTCGAACGAGGGAAACTTGTCACCGATGGTCAGCATGAAACGCTCCTTGAGGCGAAGTAGATTGGAACGTTTCTAATATGATGTCTCATCTTCTAATTGCAAGTCATTCGCAGAACTAATTGAAAGAAGAATATTTCCCTATTTTTTCAATGGTTTACGATTTCGCCGGTCCGTCAATTCGCCGTATTTCATGCCTTCGAGCTTGAGCCCGTCGGGATCCAGATAGAAGACAGCGTAATAGTCGTCGTAATACTCGGCGGCCGGATCGACGATGCGCACCTTCTCCTTCTCGAGGAAGGCCTGCAGGGCATCGACGTCCTTCCGACCGCGCAGTTCGAAGGCATAGTGATGGAAGCCGACGTCGCCGATGCGATGGGTCTTGCGGCCCCTAGCCGGCGCGATCCAGTACCGCGTCCGGCCGTTGGTCCAGCCGATGGTGGTGCCGTAGTCATCCGACAGCTCGAAGCCCAGGAAGGAAAACAGCCTGGCGTAGAAGGCCTTCGACTTCTCGTAGTCGCGCACGCGGATGGAGATATGGTCGATGCCGACGACACGGGACTTGTTGCGGGCCATGACTGGCCTCCTGTAATTCCGCCTCCTGTAATTCTGATGGTCATAACGGGCGGGATATCGGATTGTTTCCCGTCCTCCGCAGGATGGACCAGACAGGGACAGGCATCATGAACGCGATATCCAAGCAGCTCGGCATCCTGACATTTGCGGTGGGCGCGATCCTCGGCAGCAATGCCATGGCCGCCACGCTCGATGACATCCGCCAGAGCAAGACCCTGCGCATCGCCTACCGTGAGGATGCCCCGCCCTTCGCCTATAAGACGCCGGCCGGCCAGCCCGCCGGCTACATGATCGACCTCTGCCAGGCGACGGCCAAGGCTCTCGCCCAGCAGTTAAAAATCCCCGACCTGAAAGTGGCCTATGTCCCGGTGACCACGGCCAACCGCCTCGACGCCATCACCCAGAACAAGGCCGACCTGCTCTGCGACTCGCTCACCCAGACGGTGGAGCGGCGAATGGTCGTGGATTTCTCCGTGCCAAACTTCATCGACGGCACCAGCTTAGCCATCAGCAACGACGGTCCGCAGGACCTGATACTCCTCGCCGGCAAGAAGGT
>JAUXRT010000557.1 GCA_030681635.1 Reyranella sp. | reverse complement strand
GTATGCCCACGAGTTCTCCGGCGGCCAGCGCCAGCGGCTCGGCATCGCCAAGGCGCTATCGGTCAATCCCGACGTGATCGTGGCCGACGAGCCGGTCTCGGCGCTCGACGTCTCGGTGCAGGCGCAGGTGCTGAACCTGCTGATCGACCTGCAGGAGGAATTCCGGCTCGCCTATCTCTTCATCAGCCATGATCTCGCGGTGATGCGCCACATCAGCCATCGCATCGCGGTGATGTATCTCGGCCGCATCGTCGAACTCACGGACAAACGCTCGCTCTTCATGCGGCCGCTGCATCCCTACACCGAGGCCCTGTTGTCGGCCGCCACCGCGCCCGATCCCAAGCGCCGTCGCCAACGCAAGCGCATCGTCCAGGGCGACGTGCCGAGCCCGGCCAACCCGCCGCCGGGTTGCCATTTCCATACGCGTTGTCCCTACGCGATCGCCGAGTGCAAGGTGATCGCGCCGCCGCTGATCGAGGTGGCGGAGGGCCACCATGTCGCCTGCCTGCGCCGGCCCGTCGGTGGCGACCCAGGACCGCTTTCCGTTCCGTAGCCGCCGAACCTCAGGACGGCTCGAACAGCAGCAGGACCTGGTCCTCGGCCACCGAATCGCCTTCGTTCACGCGGAATTCGGCGACGCGGCCCTTCCTCGGCGCCAGCACCGGAATCTCCATCTTCATCGACTCGAGGATGAGCAGGACGTCGTCCAGCTCGACCTCCACGCCAGGCCTGCCCTCGATCTTCCAGACGGTTCCCGAAATCTCCGATTTGACCGGAACGGCTTTCATATCCACCTCACTGCGGCTCGATGTTGAGTTCTCTGACGGCCTGGGTGAGCAGGGGGCCCATGTCGCGGATGAAAACCGCGAAGTCGGCGCGACCTTGCGCGCCTTGGTCGAGGCCAAACTTGTCGACGAACTCCAGCATGCGCGGCTGCGCGTTCAACGCGATCATCCCGGCCGACAATGCCTCGACGATCGGTTCGGGCGTGCCGGTCGGCGCCACGCAGCACACCATGCTCTCGAGCAGCAGATAGGGATGCGTGGCACCCTGCTCATAGAAGGTCGCGACCTCCGGAATCCGGCGTGAGCGGGTCCTGGTCGGCACGGCGACCGGCCGCACGTTGCCGGCCTGGATCGCGGCCGACGCACCTTGCAGGGTCGAGCAGGCGGCCTGGGTCACACCGGCCGACAGATCGGTCCACATCGGCGCCTCGCCGCGATAATGCACCGGCTCCATGTCGATGCCGAAAGTGTCGTTGAGCTTCATGCAAAACACATGGGCGAGGGAGCCGATGCCGGTGGTCCCGAAGCTCGTCTTGTTCTTCTTCGCGTAGGCGACCAGTGCGGCGAGGTCGTTGCCGCCGGGGACCGACTTGTGGATGCAAAGCGGAACCTTGCCGGCCGAGAGCATGGAGACCGGAATAAAGTCTTTGGAGGTGTCGTACGGGACGTTCTTGAAGGTCACCTGATTCTGGAACATCGCCGTCGAATTGGTGAACAGGATCGTGTAGCCATCGGGCGGCGATTTGGCGACCATGTCGGCGGCGATGATGGAGCCTGCGCCGGTCTTGTTCTCGACGACGAAGGGCTTGCCGTACTTGGTGGTGAAGTATTCCGCGGCCAGGCGGGCGAACAGATCGGTCAGGCCACCTGCTGAATAGCCGCAGATGAAGCGCACCGGCTTGTTCGGCCAGTCCGCCGCCTGACCAAATGCGCCGGCCGGAGCCAGGGCGGCTGCCGCAGCAGTCCCGCTGATGAAGCTGCGGCGCCGCAGCCTTGGACGATCCGTCATTGTTTCTCCCACTCTTTCCAGCTTTGAGTACAGTCGAAAACTTGCTAGTTAACAAGCAAGATACAAGAAAGATCGCATGAACCTATCGACCGACGAAACTGCCCCCCCACCACCGCGCCGCACGCAGGCGACGCGCCGTCGGGAATCCGACCGCCGCATGTTGCGTGCGGCAGCGCGATTGTTTGCCGAGCGCGGCGTGTCGGGGACGAGCCTCGCCGATGTCGGACTTGCCGCGGGCTACAGTCGCGGCCTGCCGGTCGAGCGCTTCGGGAACAAGCTCGGGCTGATCACGGCGTTGCTCGATTCGATGGACTCCTGGTTCCAGGCGCACATCGTGCGGATTCTGAAGGACATCAGGGGCATGCGGGCGGTTCGGCTGCGCATGGAGGCGCATCTCGCCAGCGTCAAGCGCGATGCCACGGCCACCGCGGCGCTCTATTCGATCTACACGGAATCGCTGTTCGTCATGAGCGAACTGCAGCCGCATGTCGCAGCCGTTATCGGGCGCTGGCGCGAAGGCCTGGCCGACAGCCTGCGGGAAGCGCGACGCGCAGGTGAGATCGGGAAGCGGGTCGACTGCGAAGGCGAGGCGCGTTTCCTGCTGGGTGCCATGCGAGGCCTCGTCATCCAATACCTGCTCGATCGCTCGGACTCCGACTTCGCGCGCTCCAAGACCATTCTGCTGTCGCACCTGGGGCGTCTGCGATGACCGGCTTGCGCGATCCACGCATCCTGCCGCCCGAGGATTGCGTGCTGCAGCCGCTGCTCGACCGCCGCGCCGGCGAAACGCCGGACAAGGTGTTCGTGCAGTTCGCCGATGACGGGGCCACCTGGACCTATCGCGAGCTGCGCGATCATGTACGCGACACCGCGGCGGCGCTGCAGGCACTGGGGGTGCGACAGGACGAGCCGGTCCTGACGTGGTTGCCCAACGGGCCTGATGCGCTGCGTATCTGGTTCGCCATCAACTATATCGGCGCGATCTACATTCCGCTGAACCTCGCCTATCGCGGCCAGATCCTGGAGCATGCCGTCCGCAACTCGGGCGCACGCCTGATCGTCGGCCATCCCGACCTGCTGCCGCGCCTGGACGGAATCGACGCGGCAGGGCTTGAGCATCGCGTGCCCATCGAAAGCGCGCGGTCGCTCCGCCAGCCCGGGGGCGCGCCCGTGCCGCCGGCACGGCCAATCATGCCGTGGGACACGCAGTCGGTGATCTACACCTCCGGGACGACCGGCCCGTCCAAGGGGGTGATGTGCTCCTACCTGCACGCTGCGTCGGCCGCCAACGCCTTCTATGCGGCGACTGCCGATGACCGCAACATGGTGAATCTGCCACTGTTCCACGCGGGCGGCACCGGTGCCATCTACCGCATGCTGGTGAAAGGCGGGTCGATCGCCCTCGTCGAGGCATTCGACACGAACTCGTTCTGGAACACGGTGCGGGCGACCGGCACGACCTGCCTGACGCTGCTCGGCGCCATGGTGCCGTTCCTGCTCAAGCTGCCGCCGGGTCCGGGCGATCGCGACCATACCTTGAAGAAGGTCGTGCTGGTGCCGCTCAGCGACGACGCACAGTCTTTCGCCGACCGCTTCGGCGTCGACGTCTACACGACGTTCAATATGACGGAGACGTCCTGGCCGCTGGTGTCGGAGCGCAACCCCGCGGTCCGGGGGACTTGCGGTCGCCCGCGTCCCGGGGTCGAGGCGCGCATCGTCGACGAGCACGACTGCGAGGTTCCGCCGGGCGTGCTCGGCGAGCTGATCCTGCGCAACGATACGCCGTGGACCATGAATCACGGCTATCACAACAACGCCGAGGCCACGGCGCGCGCCTGGCGCAACGGCTGGTTCCACACTGGCGACGTCTTCCGGCGCGATGCGGACGGCAACTTCTTCTTCGTCGACCGGCTGAAGGATGCGATTCGCCGTCGCGGCGAGAACATCTCCTCCTTCGAGGTCGAGGCCGAACTGATGGCCCATCCCGCGGTGCGTGAGGCCGCCGCCGTCGCTGTGCCGTCGGAGCATGGCGAAGACGACGTTCTCGTCGTGCTGGCGCCGGTCGCCGGCCAGTCGATCGATCCCGCGGAGGTCCTGAGCTTCCTGTTGCCACGGATGCCGCACTTCATGGTCCCGCGCTACATGCGCGTGCTGCCGGAGTTGCCCAAGACGCCGACTCAGAAAGTGCAGAAGAACCTGCTGCGCGACGACGGCGTGACGCCCGACACCTGGGACCGCGAAGCCGCCGGCATCCGTGTGCGCCGCGAGCGCCTCGCCAAGACCTCTTCCTAGGAGCGACGATGGCCCACGATCCCACGATGCGCGACCTGCTTGACCGGGTGGAAGCGGTACGCGCGACCCTCGACGATCCGGCCCGCCAGCCCGCGATGGAGAAGCTTGCCCGTCGGGGGCGATTGAGCGCGCGTGCGCGCATTGCGCGACTGGTCGACGCTGGTTCCTTCAGCGAGATCGGCGGGCTGGTCGCGGCCGAGGACGATGGTATCGGCGCCGACAGGTTCCCCGAGCGTACGGCCTCGCCAGCCGACGGCGTGGTGGCGGGCACGGCCCGGATCGACGGCCGGCCGGTCATGGTTTTCTCCCAGGACTTCTCGGTTCACGGCGGCAGTATCGGCAAGCTGGGCAGCGCCAAGGTCCAGCGCGCCTTGCAGGTCGCCATCACGCGCGGCCTGCCTCTGATCATGATCCTCGACGGCGGCGGCCATCGCATCCAGGACGGCCAGGACGCGCGGCACTTCGCCAATGCCAACACGACCTTCCACAATTTCGCCCGCGCCTCGGGCTGGGTGCCGATGGTCGCTCTGATGCTGGGGGCGGGCTTCGCCGGACCCACCAACTACGCCGGCATGGCCGACCTCGTGGTCATGGTGCGCGGCCTCTCGACGATGGGCATTGCGGGCCCGGCGCTGGTCAAGGCGGCGACTGGCGAGGACATCGACGCCATGGAACTGGGCGGCGCCGACGTCCAGGTCGATCGCCAGGGGATCGCCGATCTCGGTGTCGACAGCGAGGACGAGGCCATCGCGGCGGCCCGGCGCTTCCTTTCCTACCTGCCGAGCAATGCCCGGGCGCCGCAGAATCTCGTGGCCGAGCCGCGGCCGCTCGGCCGGTTGCCCGATTCGATCCTCGACCTCGTGCCGGTCTCGACACGAAAGGCCTACGATGTTCGCAAGGTGCTGCGCGAGATCGCCGATCCCGGCACGTTATTCGAACTGAAGCCCACATTTGCCGGCAACATGGTGACCGCCCTGGCACGGCTGGGAGGTCGCGCCGTCGGCTTCATCGCCAATCAGCCGCTGCGCTTGGGCGGCATGATCAACAGCGACGCCTGCGACAAGGGCGCCCATTTCATTGCGCTGTGCGATGCCTTCGGCCTGCCGATCGTTTCCTTCATCGACGTGCCGGGCTTTTCCATCGGCTCGAGTGCCGAGCGAACCAGTCTCGGCCGGCGCAGCGCCAAGCTCGTGTTCGAATGGGGGCACGCCACAGTGCCTCGGGTCTCCATCGTGCTGCGCAAGGGTTACGGCCTTGGCTACTTCGCAATGTGCGGCGGGCGCAGCTACTCGGCCGATGCGGCCCTGGCCTGGCCGTCCGCGGAGATCTGCGCAATGTCGATCGAAGGGGCGATCGACGTCGCCTTCCGCAAGGACTACGAGGCGGCCCCCGACCCGGCCGCGCGTCGCAGCCAGATGATCGACGAAACGCGGGCACGCATCGGGGCGCTTCGCGCAGCCGAGGGATTCGGCATCGACGACATCATCGATCCGCGCGACACCCGCCGCCGGCTCGCCGAGATCGTGGACACGGCGCAGCCGCGCCGGCCGAACGACCACCCACCGAAATTCAGGTCGATCATGCCGATCTGAAGGCAGCCGACCTGTCGCTGCAGCAACAAAAACAACCACTGAGGAAAGCCATGCGTAAAAGGATTCTCGCTCTCGCACTGCCAATGATGGGATTGGCGCTGATTGCCCTCGCGGTCCAGAAGGCCACGGCGCAGCAGCCGGCATTCTCGGATCGCGCCATCCGGATGCTCTACGGTTTCGCGCCCGGCGGATCGGGCGATATGGCGGCACGGCTGTTGGCCGACGTGGCATCCAGAGTGCTGGGGCAGCGCGTGGTCGTCGAGAACCGCACCGGTGCCAACGGCATGATCGCTGCGGAGGCGGCGGCTCGCGGTTCGACCGATGGCCACAACGTGCTCTTCTGCACCACGGGCAACATGACCATCGTCACCGAACTGCCCGGCCTCCAGCTGGCTGTGAATCCCGCCACCGAGCTGATCGCTATCGGGCAGCTCCTGCGCTCGACGTTCGGCCTCGTCGTCGGAAAGGAGAGCCCTTATCGCTCGATACAGGAGCTCGTGGCTGATGCGCGCGCCAATCCCGGCAAGATCAGCTACGCCACCCCCGGTGTCGGATCGGTCCAGCATTTGTCGACGGAGCTGCTGAGCCAGAAGCTGGGAATCAAGATGGTGCATGTTCCCTACCGGGGCTCGCAGGCAGCCCTGCAGGACCTGATTGCCGGGCGCACGAATTTCTCGATCACCAACCTCGGCGACGTGATCACCCACGTCCGCTCCGGGTCGCTGCGTCTGCTCGCGCTCGGCGATCCCCTCGGCAAGCGCTTCTTCCCCGACGCGCCCATGATCTCCGAGGTGGCGCCCGGCTTCGAGACCTATGCCTGGTTCGGGCTGTGCGGCCCCACAGGCATGCCGGACGCCGTCGTCAAGCGCTGGGAGCAGGCCATCAAGGCCGCCGTCGATGATCCGACGGTCAGCCAGAAGCTGCTCGACAACGGCATGGTGCCGGCGTTTGCCGACGCAGCAGCGCTGACCAAGACCATGGAGGAGAATCGCCGCAACTATCGCGAGGTGATTCGCGCCGCGAACATCAGGGCTGAGTGATGGCCGAGGAGGAGCGGAGGGCCATGCCGCGCGTCACCCTGGAACAGGTGCAGCAGGCGCGGACGGCCCTCGAGGATGCCGCGCGGCCGGACGCCGTCGCCCGCCAGCAACGGCGGGGACGGTGGACCGCTCGGCAGGGCATTGCCGCCCTCGCCGACACGGGCTCGTTCGTCGAGTACGGCGGATTGGTCCGGCCGGCCCTCGCCGATATGCAGGGTGCGGCCGATGGCCTGGTGATGGGGACGGCGCGGGTCGAAGACCGCGCCGTCGATATCGTGGCCTACGACTACACCGTCTTTGCCGGCACGCAGAGCGCGAACAACCACGCCAAGATCAGCCGCATGTTCGGCCATGCCCTGCAGAACAAGCTGCCGGTGATCTGCTGGCTCGACGGCGGCGGGGCGCGGCCACATGACATGAAGGTCGAGGGGCGTGGGTCCGCCCACACCTTTGTGCTTTTCGCCCGACTGTCGGGGCTCGTGCCGACGGTCGCCATCGTGCCGGGCCGGGCCTTTGCGGGCCATGCAAACCTGGCGGGCATGTCCGATGTGCTGATTGCGACGCGCGACAGCGCGATGGGCATGGCGGGGCCGCCGCTTGTCGAGGCGGCCCTCGGCGTCAAGCTGAAGCCCGAAGAGATCGGTCCGCCCGACGTTCACTATGCTGCGGGCGCGGTCGACATCCTGGTCGAGAACGAAGCGGAAGCGGTCGAGGCGGCAAAGCGCTACCTGTCATATTTCGGTCCGCCGCGGCCGGCCGGCGAGGCGCCTGATCCGGCGGCTCTACGCAGCCTGGTGCCGGACAATCCGCGCCGGGCCTACGATGTCCGCAAGGTCATTCGAGGCATCGCCGATATCGACAGTGTGATGGAACTGCGCGGGGGATACGGCCGTGCGATGGTGACGGCCTTGGCGCGGCTGGGCGGCAAGCCGGTCGGCGTGATCGCCAATCAGCCGATGTTCCTTGCCGGCGCGATGGATGGACCGGCGTGCGAAAAGGCCGCGCGGTTCGTCCAGCTTTGCGATGCCTTCGATCTGCCGTTGCTGGTGTTGTGCGATACGCCCGGCCTGATGGTAGGGCCAGACATCGAGAAGACAGGCCTCGTCCGGCGCAGTGCCCGGCTGCTTGCTGCGATGGCCAATGCCACCATGCCGATCATGACGGTCGTGCTGCGCAAGGCTTACGGCCTGGGTTACTACATCATGGGCTCACGCCCGTTCGAGCCTTCGATCCTGCTCGCCTGGCCGACCGCCGAGTTCGGCGGCATGGGATTGGAAGGGGCGGCGAGCATCATCCATCGCCGGGAGCTGGAGGGTATCGAGGATACGGAGGCGCGCGCGACACGACATCGCGAACGCACGGACGAACTCAAGCAGTACAACACCGCTCTCGAGGTGGCCGGCCGCTTCGGCTACGACGACGTGATCGATCCGGCCGATACGCGCGCCATCCTGCTGAACACGCTGGCGACCTTGCCGTCGCCGCCGCCGCGCGTTGGGCGCAAGCGAACGATCGAGCCTTACTAGCGCCTGCGCTGCGGCCCGGGCCAAGCCGGGCCGCCACGTCGCCTGTCTGCGCCGGCCGGTCATGCGTCGTCGTGCCTCTTGCGCGATGGTGCGCGCAGATGCTCCTCGTTCCGCCCAGTCGCTCCGGACGATCCGCAGGCGATGTCAGGAGAATGGACACCATATGCTCGACGAGAAGCTTGAACCGATTTTCGCGGATGTTCTTCGCCGCAATCCAGGCGAGGAGGAATTTCACCAGGCCGTGCGGGAAGTGCTCGACAGCCTCGGCGCCGTTATCGCGAAGCATCCGGATTACGCGGAAGACGCACTGATCGAGCGTATTTGCGAGCCCGAGCGGCAGGTCATCTTCCGTGTGCCCTGGGTCGACGACAGGGGCCAGGTCCAGATCAATCGCGGCTTCCGGGTCCAGTTCAATTCCGCGCTCGGTCCTTTCAAGGGCGGGCTGCGCTTTCATCCGACGGTCTACCTCGGCACGGTCAAGTTTCTCGGCTTCGAGCAGGTCTTCAAGAATGCGCTGACGGGCATGCCTATCGGCGGCGGCAAGGGCGGTTCCGACTTCGATCCCAAGGGAAAATCGGCGGGAGAGGTCATGCGGTTCTGCCAGTCGTTCATGACCGAGTTGTCGCGCCATCTCGGCGAATACACCGACGTGCCGGCCGGCGATATCGGGGTCGGTCAGCGCGAGATCGGCTACATGTTCGGCCAGTACAAGCGCATCACCAATCGCTACGAATCCGGCGTCCTCACCGGCAAGGGGCTCGCCTGGGGTGGATCGCGGGTGCGTACTGAAGCGACCGGCTACGGCGCGGTATTCTTCGTCGAGCGCATGCTCCGGACACGCGGCCAGGGCTTCGACGGCACGAAGGTTGTCGTGTCGGGTTCCGGCAACGTGGCCATCTACACGATGGAGAAGGTGATGGAGCTTGGCGGCCGCGTCGTCGCCTGCTCGGATTCCGATGGCTATATCCTCGACGAGGCCGGGATCGACCTCGGCCTGCTCAAGGAGATCAAGGAGAAGAGGCGGGGGCGGATCCAGGAGTATGCCGACCTGCGAGGGGCGGGCGCGATCTATGTTCCGCAGGGACGGATCTGGGAAGTGCCGGCGGATATCGCCATGCCTTCCGCGACACAGAACGAACTGACGGGACGCGATGCGCGCTCTCTTGTGAAGAACGGTGTGCTGGCTGTCGGCGAGGGCGCGAATATGCCCTGCACGCCGGAGGCGGTCCGGCTGTTCCTCGAGGCGGGCGTCCTGTTCGGTCCCGGCAAGGCGACGAATGCCGGCGGCGTCGCGACGAGCGCGCTGGAGATGCAGCAGAACGCCTCGCGCGATTCGTGGACCTTCGAGGCGACCGAGGAGCGTCTGGCGGTCATCATGAACGGCATTCACGACCGCTGCGCGGAAGTGGCCGACGAGTATGGCTCACCCGGCAACTACGTGCTCGGAGCGAACATCGCCGGCTTCATCCGGGTCGCCGAGGCAATGCGCGCCTTCGGCGTGGTCTGAGCCCAGTCGTGTGTCGCGCGGCGATCGTC
>JAUXRT010000554.1 GCA_030681635.1 Reyranella sp. | reverse complement strand
CGGCGGCCGTCTCGCCAAGGGCGCGCCCGCCGACCTCGTGGTGTTCGATGCCGACTATGCCTGGCAGATCGATCGCACCGACCTGTGGAGCAAGACCAAGAACACGCCGTTCGACGAGCGGCCGGTGCAGGGCCGCGTCATGGCCACCATCGTCGGCGGCCGCACGATCTACCGCGACGACAGTTTCGTGACCGCCGCCGCCGCGGCCTAGCCGCCGGTCACGACTGCCTAATTGACGCCTCGAAACCGCCACTTCGTCTGGTATTGTCGCGGCCTACTCACGGATCAGGGCAATTCATGATGCTTCGACAGTCGATCATTCTTGCAGCCGCGAGCCTGGCGTTCGTTGGTTCAGGCCACGCCCAGACGCGCGGCCCGTCGCGCGACGACCTGCTCGATGCGCTGACGCGCCATATCCAGATTTGCAGCGAGATGACTGCGACCGAGGCCCGGCTCGCCTGCTACGACCGGCTGCAGACGCAGGTCGGCGGCGTCCAGGGCAGCGCACCGGCGCAGCCCGCCCCCAGCGCGGCCCCCACGCCGACGCCGCTGCAGGCCGGCGGTGCAGCGACGCCGTCGACCGGTTCGTCGATCAACACCACACCGCTTACCCCGCAACCGCTCGGCATCCCCGGCGGCGGCGTGGCGACCTTGGGTGCCGGCGCGCAATCGCCGGCGAGCCCGCTTGCCCAGCCGCAGGATCCCAATGCCGCCTTCGACCCGCGCACCGCGACCCAGCCGCGCCCGCCCGAGGGGCTGCAGCCCAAGCCGCGGCCGGCCGTCCGCCGCACCGGCACGCGCCCGATCCCCTATTCGGCGACGCCGCAGCCGCTGGTGGTGCTGGGTGCCGCCAACCTGACCTACGGCGACTCGCGCTACTGGCAGGTCTCGATCACGCTGACGTCGAACACACCGCGTCCGATCGAGACACAAGCCCAGTGCACCTTCATGAACGCCGGCCGTCCGGTCGAGGACGTCTACTTCGGGCCGGTGACGATCCAGCCCGGCGAACAGATCAGCACCGAGCTGATCGGCCCGCCGACCACCGCGTACATCGACTCCACCAACTGCCGGGTCGTGAGCCCCTGAGCCTGCCGCGATGGTCTCGACCGTGATCCTGCTCCTGGGACCGTTCCTGCTGGGTTACCTGCTGGGATCGATCCCGTTCGGCCTGGTGCTGACCCGCGCCGCCGGCCTCGGCGACATCCGCAAGGTCGGCTCGGGCAATATCGGCGCCACCAACGTGCTGCGTGCCGGCGGCAAGGGTTTGGCGGCGGCGACGCTGCTGCTCGACGCCGCGAAGGGCTTTGTTGCCGTCGTGATCGCCCATTACATCGGACTAGAGCCCGCCGTGGCGGCGGGCGCAGGCGCGGTGCTCGGGCACGTGTTCCCGGTGTGGCTGGGCTTCAAGGGCGGCAAGGGCGGAGCGACGGTGCTCGGCGTATTCCTGGGCTTGAGCTGGCCGGTCGCCGCTGTCGGCGCGGGCCTGTGGCTGCTGATCGCCGCGATCTTCCGCTATTCTTCGCTCGCCACCCTGCTCGCCACCGGGCTGGCCGCCGCCTCGGCCTGGTGGCTCTCGCCCCGCCCGGTCGCGATGTTGGCTGCGATGCTGGTGCTGCTGGTGTGGGCCAAGCACCACGAAAATATCCGCCGCCTGCTCGCCGGCACCGAGAGCAGGATCGGCCAGAAGAAGAGCGCCTAGTTCTTCTTCGCCGCCTTGCCGTCATAGCGACGCGCCCACTCTTCCAGGATGCGCGTGCGGTTGGCCGAGGCCCAGGCGAAGTCGTTCCTGATCATCGAGTCGGCGACACCGGCGGGATAGTCGGGAATGTGGCTGGCGATTCCCGGCATTGCGACCTGGCTCACGAACGAGGCGTAGAGTTCGTTGGCCTTGCGGCTCGACGCGAAATCCATCAACCGCCGCGCCGCCTCGGGCTTCTTCGTGCCGCGCAGGATCGCGGCGGCATCCATGTCCCAGCCGCCGCCTTCCTTCATGACCAGGCCCTCGATCGGCGCGCCCTTCTGGCGGGCGCTGGCGGCGGCCAGCTCGTAGGAGATGCCGAGCGGGAACTCGCCGGCCGCGGCCTGGCGACAGGGCCGTGTGCCGGAATGTTCGTAGACGGCGATGTTGTCGTGGAGCCTGTCCATGAATGCCCAGGCCTTGTCCTCGCCGAACATCTGGATCCAGGCCGAGACGTGGAAGTAGCCGGTTCCCGACGACGCCGGATGCGGCATGGTGATCTTTCCCTTCAGGCGCGGGTCGACCAGGTCGAACCATGAGGTCGGCCTGGCCAGACCGATCTTCTGCGCCTCGATCGTATTGAAGCAGACGGCGGCCACCCACGCCTCCATGCCGACCCAGGCTGGCGGGTTGGCGGGATCGCGGAAGGCGGGCTTGATGGCGGCGAGATTTTTCGGCGCGTAGGGTTCGAGCAGGCCGCGCTTGTCCAGCACCAGCATCGAGGTGACGGCGAGGCCCCAGATGGCATCGGCCCGCTGTGCGTTCTGTTCGGCCAGGATCCGGGCGGTGAGCACGCCGGTCGAATCGCGGTTCCACAGGATTTCGATGTCGGGATTCTCAGCCTCGAACGATTTCTTGAAGTCGTTGAGGTTCTCGATCTCGAGGGTCGAATAGACCTCGAGCCTGATCCTGTCCTGCGCCGACGCCGTCGCGGCGCCCAGCAGCACGGCCATTGCCATCGCCCATTTCGTCATTACCCATCCCTCCGCCGGCATGATCCGGATCAGGTTCACAGGGTCGCCGCGCACGTAGCAGCCTCTCAGCCCCTTGTCGGGGCCCCCCTTGGAGGCTCCTGCGTTAAGGTCGGCGGCCGGCCTCGTCAAGCACGCAGGCCTACGTTAGGGTCTCTACACAACAACTGCAGGAGGCAATGATCATGTTCGTTGCTCGTATCGCCGCCCTAACCGCCGCCACCCTTTGCCTGGCATCGGTCGTCGAGGCCAAGACGCTGCGCTGGGCGAGCCAGGGTGACGCCCTCACCATGGACCCGCACTCGCAGAACGAGGGCCCGACCACCGCGATGAACCAGCACATCTACGATCCGCTGATCCAGCGCGACCCCAAGCTCGCCAAGGTCCCGAACCTGGCGCTGTCGTGGAAGCCGATCGCCCCCGACACCTGGGAATTCAAGCTCAGGCCCGACGTCAAGTTCAGCGACGGCACGCCCTTCACCGCCGACGACGTGGTGTTCAGCTACAACCGCGCGTTGGCACCGACATCGGACTTCCGCGCCTATATCTCGAGCGTCAAGGAAGTGAAGGCGATCGATCCGCTGACGGTCCACATCGTCACCAACGGGCCGAACCCCATCCTGCCCGACTACACGACCAGCATCATGATCATGTCCAAGGCGTGGGCGGAGAAGAACAACGTCACCAAGCCGCAGAGCTACAAGGACAAGGAAGAGACCTTCGCGGTACGCAATGCCATGGGCACCGGGCCCTTCGTCGTGAAGCAACGCGACCCCGACGTCCGCACCGTGATGACAAAGAACCCGACCTACTGGGGCGCCAAGCAGTTTCCCGACTATCCCGACGAGCTGGTCTACAC
>JAUXRT010000549.1 GCA_030681635.1 Reyranella sp. | reverse complement strand
AGCGTGAAGTCGGGTTCGCCGTCCGACAGGTTGCTCCACACGAACACCATCGCCGTGCACGGCGCGGCGGCGAGAAGAATGAGACCCGCGATGTAGCTGTCGATCTGGTCGGCCGGCAGCCACGGCCGGAAGAGATAGCCGATGAGCAGCCAGCCGAGCGCCGCCATCGAGAACGGCTTGACCGCCCAGTTGATGAACAGCGTCACGCCGATGCCGCGCCAGTGGCGGCGCACGTGGCCGATGGCGCCGAAGTCGACCTTCATCAGCATGGGAATGATCATCAGCCAGACCAGGACGGCGACCGGCAGATTGACGTGGGCGACCTCGGCCGTGCCCACGGCATGGAAGGCCGTGGGAAAAAGATGTCCCAGGGCGACGCCCACGACGATGCAGAGGCCGACCCAGAGGCTCAGGTAGCGTTCGAAGAGCGACATCAGGCGGCCGCGGCCGACGGAGCAGGCCGGCCGATCGCGTTCAACCGGTTCTGCAACGTCATCCTGTCGAGGCTCGCCAGCGGCAGGCTGAGGAAGAGCCTGACGCGGTTCTCCAACGCGGCATAGGCCTGGCGGAAGGCCGCGCGCCGCTCGACTTCGCTGCCGCCGTTCTTACTATCTGGGGCGGCGGCGGGATCGGGGATGCCCCAATGTGCCGTCATCGGCTGGCCGGGCCACACAGGGCAGGCCTCGCCCGCGGCGCTGTCGCAGACGGTGAAGATGAAATCCATCTTCGGCGCGCCCGCCACGGCATAGAGATCCCAGCTCTTGGAGAAGAGGCCGTCGGTCGGCAGGTGAAGCCCCCTCAGCAGGTCGAGCGTGTAGGGATGCACCTCGCCCCTGGGCTGGCTGCCGGCGCTGAAGCCCTTGAAGCGGCGCCCCTGCTGATCATGGGCTCCCAGGTGATTGACGATCGCCTCGCCCAGCACGCTGCGCGCCGAGTTGCCGGTGCAGAGGAAGAGGATGTTGTAGACACGGTCGCTCATTGACGGATCGTCCTCCGGGGCTTGCGGCGCACGAGGGTGGCGGACTGCGGCTCGCAGACCGGGATACGACAGGCGGCCGGATCGCCGTTGCAGCAGTTCTCGGTGAGGTACTCCATCAGGCCGGTCATGCCGTCATAATCGGCGGCGTAGATCAGCGAGCGGCCGTCGCGGCGCATCTGAATAAGGCCGGCGTGCCTGAGCTGCGTGAGATGAAACGAGAGGGTAGGGGCCGCGATCTCCAGCCGCTCGGCGATCTGGCCGGCGGGCAATCCTTCTCGTCCGATGCTCACAAGCAGACGGAATACGTCGAGCCGGCTTTCCTGGGCGAGGGCCGACAGGGCAGCCACGGCATCTGTCTTTTCCATGCTTCGATAATTATCGAAATGAATCGCCGGCGTCAATCGCAAGTCCATATTTCTATTTTTCTAGAAATACAGTTGACTCTCCCGGCCATGGTCCTACATTTGCCGTCATGAAACTCGACGACGCCGCTGCCCGCCTCGAAGCTCTTGGCAATCCCACGCGCCTCAAGATCTATCGCACCCTGGTGCGCGCCGGCGCCGAGGGTCTTCCGGTCGGCCGTCTGCAAAGCAAGCTCGACGCCGCGGCCTCGACTCTCTCCCATCATCTCAAGGCGCTGGTGGTCGTGGGGCTGGTGACGCAGACGCGCGAGGGCACCACGCTCGTGTGTCATGCCAACTACGACATCATGCGCGAGCTGCTGGGCTACATGGTCGAGGAATGCTGCGCCGAGGGAAGCTGCGCGCCGGTCGTGTTGCCCAAGGTGGCCTGAGTTTTTTTACCCTGATATTTCGATGATTCTAGGAGAACAGGAGTAGCCGGATGCCCGACTCGATCACCAAGCCGAAGACCGTTGCCATCCTGGGTGCGGGCCCGGTGGGCCTCGCTGCCGCCGCGCATGTTCTCGAACGCGGCATGGAGCCCGTGGTGCTCGAAGCAGGCCCTACGGCCGGCCATGCCGTCCGCCAGTGGGGCCATGTCCAGGTCTTCTCGCCGTGGGAATACAACATCGACAAGGCGGCGGAACGCCTGCTCGTCGAAACCGGCTGGAACAGGCCGCAGCCCGACGCCTATCCGACCGGCGCCGAACTGCTGGAACATTATCTCGAGCCTCTCGCCACACGTACCCGGCTCAAGGACCGCATCCGCACCAGCAGCCTGGTGACGAGCGTCGGCAAGGTCGGCTTCGACAAGGTGAAGACCAAGGGCCGCGAAGCCGCTCCCTTCGAGATCCGCTATCAGAACGGCAAAGGTCCGGAACGGCTCACCGCCGACGCCGTGATCGACGCCACGGGCACCTGGTTCTCGCCCAACCCCGCCGGCGCCAATGGCCTGCCGGCCGTCGGCGAACGCGAGGTGCAGGACCGCATCGCCTACGGCATGCCCGACGTGCTGGGCCGCGACCGCGCGCGCTACGCCGGCCGCAGCGTCGCCGTGCTGGGCGGCGGCCACTCGGCCATCGGCACGCTGATCGACCTCGCCAAGCTCAAGGACGAAGCACCGACCACCGAGATCGTCTGGCTGCTGCGCGGCAACGATCCGTCGAAGTCGTTCGGCGGTGGTTCGGCCGATCAGCTCGCCGCGCGCGGCGCGCTTGGTTCGGCTTTCGCCGCCCTCGTCGCCGGCGGCAAGATCCGCAGCGAGACCGCCTTCGGCGTCAGTCACGTGAGCCGCGATGGCGACCATCTGCGCATCGGCGCCGGCTCGGCCTGCTGCGGCCGCTACGTCACGGTGAACGAGCTGGTCGTCTCGGCCGGCTTCCGCCCCGATCTCGATTTCCTGCGCGAGCTGCGTCTGTCGTTCGATCCCGCGGTCGAGTGCACGCCGGTGCTGGCGCCGCTGATCGATCCCAACGAACACAGCTGCGGTACGGTGCGTCCGCACGGCGCGCGCGAACTCGCCCATCCCGAGGCGGGTTTCTACATCGCCGGCATGAAATCCTACGGCCGCGCGCCCACCTTCCTGATGATGACAGGCTACGAGCAGGTGCGCTCGATCGCCGCCGAACTTGCGGGCGACCACGCCGCGGCGCGCCGCGTCGAGCTGGTGCTGCCCGAGACGGGCGTGTGCAACGGCCCGGCGCCAACGGTGTCGGCCGACGGCGCGACGACGGCCGGCGGCTGCTGCCCCGCGCCGGCAGTCGAGCCCGTGCCGGCTGCCAGCGGCTGCTGCGGACCTTCTGCGAAGGCGTAGAGGAGGGCCGCATGGAAGCCGCCACGAACCGCATCGCCTCGAGCTCCCGACCGATGCCATCCGCGATGCCGGCAGGGCCAATCGGCGGCTCCTTCGCCTGGGGGGCGGAAGCCTTCCATGACCACGACTCCTGGGCGATGCACGTCGCGCCGCAGGACATCGCCGAGATCGAGGCCGCCGCTGCCCAGACCAAGGCGGCCGGCCTCGACATCCGCAAGATCACGCGGGAGCACTTCCCATTGCCGGGGCTGGCGCCGAAGCTGGCCGGCCTGCGCCACCGCATCCTGAACGACATGGGTTTCGGCTACCTGCGCGGCCTGCCGGTCGAGCGCTGGGACGCCGACTTTCGGATGCGGGTCTACTGGGGGATCTCGCGCCATGTCGGCGATCCGGTGCCGCAGAACCGCAACGGCCACCTGATCGGCCATGTGATCGACATCGGCACCTCGGTGAACGACGCCAACAAGCGCATCACCCAGACCAATGCCGAACTCTCCTTCCACGTCGATTCCTGCGATGTGGTGGGCCTGCTCTGCCTCGCCACCTCAAAGTCGGGCGGCGAGAGCGCGATCGTGAGCGGCGTCGCCGTGCACGACGAGATGATGCGCACCAGGCCCGACCTCTGCGCCGCGCTCTACGGCCCGATCCCGATGGACCGCCGGGGCGAGGTGCCGGCCGGCGGCAACGGCTGGTACGAGATGCCGCTGTTCCACTGGTACCGGAACAGCTTCACCGGCTTTGCACCGGTCCGCCAGTACGTCGAGTCGGTGCGCCGCTTTCCCGAGGCGCCGCCGCTCACGCCCATCCTCTCGCAGGCGCTCGACCTCTTCTACGAACTCTGCGCCGATCCGCGCTTCTGCCTGATGATTCCCTTTAGGCCGGGCGACATCCAGTACATCCACAATCATGTGGTGTTCCATGCCCGCACCGCCTACGTCGATCACCCGCCGCCCGCGCCCAAGCGCCACCTGATGCGCCTGTGGCTGTCGGCCGCCGACGGCCGCGAGCTGCCGCCGGCGCTGTTGGCCAAATGGCCGGTGGTCGAGCGCGGGAGCTTGCGCGGTGGCGCGGTGATCGCCCCCGACCGCGAATGGGTCGTGCCGCTGGAAGCGGAGACCCCCGCCTATTGATCGACAGGTCCGCCACGGGCGCTTCTTCGACCACCAGCGGCGGCTTTGTCGCCGTCGCTGCGCTGATCGGCGTGTTCGCCACCACCCCAGGCCAGACCGTCGGCGTGTCGGCCTTCATCGATCCGATCGCCTCGGATCTCGGTCTCGATCGTGGACGCGTCCTTGTTCTCTACAGCCTGGGCACATTCCTTGGCATCCTGACGGCGCCCTTCATCGGCCGGCTGGTCGACCGCTTCGGGCCGCGCCGCCTGATTGTGCCGGCGGTCGCCGCGCTCACGGCGGCCTGTGGTGTCATGAGCCTCGCCGACGATGCCTGGTCGCTGGGCCTGGGCTTCCTCGTCCTGCGCGCCGCGGCCATCGCCGGCCTCAGCCTCGTCACCATGCAGATGGTCAATCTCTGGTTCGACCGCTTTCGCGGCCGCGTCACGGCACTCGCGATGATGGGCCTGGCCCTGGGCGGTCTCGTCATCCCGCCGCTGGTCGAGCCGATCATTCAAGGTCCCGGCTGGCGCAGTGCCTATCTCGCGATGGCGGCAGGCGTGCTCGCGGTCATGGCGCCGGTCGGATTGGCCTTCTATCGCAACCGGCCGGAGGACCAGGGCGCTGCCCGCGATTTTGGCCGCGCTGCCGCCGGCGCCACCGCGATGCCGGCGATCGGCCTCACGCTGGCGGAGAGCCTGCGAACCAATGCGTTCTGGTATTTCAGTGCCCTCACCGTGCTCTCCAACGGCGTCGGCACCGCACTCATGCTCGACCATGTCCGTGCCATGGCGGAGGCCGGCCTGGCGCGCGGCAGCGCCATCGGCCTGCTGGGCGCGATGACGGTGACGCAGGCCATCGCCACCTTGTGCAGTGGCGCGCTCATCGACCGCTTCGGCGCGCGGCCGATCGGCCTCGTCGGTCTCTGCTTCCTCGGCTTTTCCGTCGCCTGCCTGTGGACCAGTCCCACGCTCGCCGGCGGCCTTGCCTACGCGGTGACGCTGGGCGCCATGATCGGCACCTTGCAGATCGTCTATTCGGCCGGGCTCGCGGAGTCCTTCGGCCTGAAACATCTCGGGACCATCCGCGGCACCCTGTTCGTGATCGGCGTGTCCGGCGCCGCGGCGGGACCGCTGGCGTTCCTGTGGTCTCCGGCGGCGGCCTATTCGATTTTTCTTGGGATCGCCGTCGTTGCTGCCACACTCGGCCTCGTTGGCGTACGGTTGGAGTCTAAAGGGACGTGACGGGGACAAGCGGGATACATTCGGGCGCGAAGCTCGTCGCCGTTGTTTGTGCGGCACAGATCTTCGTGCAGATCGGCGCCGGCTTCTGGCCGGCCCTGCTGCCACAAATGATGCAGCTCTGGCGGCTCTCCAACAGCGAGGCCGGCTGGATCACCGCCATCTTCTTCGGCGCCTACATGGTGTCGGTGCCGGTGCTGGTCACCCTCACCGACCGCATCGACGCCAAGCGCGTCTATCTGTTCGGCGTCGCCTGCACCGTGGCCGGCCATCTCCTGTTCGGCCTCTACGCCGAGGGCTTCTGGTCGGCTTTCGCCACGCGGGCGCTGGCCGGCATGGGCTGGGCCGGCACCTATATGACCGGCCTCAAGCTCCTGGCCGACCAGGTCGATTCCAGGATGATGTCGCGCGCCGTCACCGGACACGCCGCCAGCATCGGCATCTCGGGGGCCGTCTCCTACCTGCTGGGCGATGTGCTGGCCGAGCATTTCGGCTGGCGCTCGGCGTTCACGATCTCCGCCGCGACGGCGGCCATCGCCTGGCTGATGGTGGCCTTCGTCGTGCCCTGGCGCGCCGCACCGCCGCCGCGCGCGCCCGACTCGAAGGGGAAGCAGGCCGGCCTGTTCGATTTCCGCCCCGTCGTGCGCAACACGTCGGCGTTTGCCTATTCCGTCGTCTACTGCGTGCACACGCTCGAGATGAGCGCGTTGCGGGGCTGGGGCGTGGCGTTCCTGGCCTTCGTCGCGAGCTACACCGGCTTCTCGGATCAGACGCTGTCGCCCGCGCTGGTCGTCACGCTGCTGGCGCTGCTTGGCACCTTGACCAGTATCGTGGGCAACGAGGCCTCGATCCGCTTCGGCCGCCGGCGCCTCGTGGCGACCGCCATGATCCTGTCGGTTCTGTTCGGCGCGGTCGTGGGCTTTCTCGGATCGACCAGCTACTGGCTCGCCGTCGTCCTGCTGATCGCCTACGGCATGGTGGTGTGGCTGGATTCCTCATCGGTGACGGCGGGCGCCGCGGGCAATGCCGAGCCGTCGCGCCGCGGCGCCACGCTCGCGGTCCATTCGACCCTGGGCTACGCGGGCGGCTTCGTCGGTCCCCTGGTCGTCGGCTTTACGCTCGACCTGGCCGGCGGCATGTCGCCGATGGCCTGGGGGCTCGCTTTCCTCGTTGTGTCGGTGCTGATGGCGCTGGCGCTCGGCGTCTTCCTGTTCATGCGGCCGCGCGAACTGGACGGCGATCGCGGTCGCTGAGCCGCCCTACCAGAAGCCGCCCTACCAGAAGCCGAACGGCACAAAGCGGTCGCGGCGCATCGGCCGATCGGTGAACAGCACGAGGAAGAGCTGCGAGAACAGCGCGCCGACCCTCGGATCGTCCGGGCCGGTCGCCTGCGTCCAGCCCGTGGTCTCCGAGAGCGCGAGATCGTTGCGGCAATAGACGCCATAGACATAGACGCGGCCAGGCGTTGCCGCTGCCCTTGGTTTGAAGCGGGTCACGCCGTTGCACACCGGGCCGGACCCGAGATCGTTGGCCGGATCGAACACCAGCACCAGTCGGTAGTCGGAGTGCTGCTCCTCGGCCGGGGCGGCGTAGGTGAAGGTGAGGTTGGGCCGCGGCTTGTTGGCCTGCATCACCGGTAGCAGCCGCTGCTTCACCTCCTCGACCGGGAGTGCCGGGAAGGGATTTCCGGCGAAGACCACGCGGAAGGTTCTGTTGTCCGTTGCCGCCCAGAATTCGCTGAAATCGTACTGTGGCGCGTAGTTGTCGCCGCCCAGGGTCACCCCGGAAACATTGACCGGCGCGCCCGCGCTTATGCAGGCGGACAAGGTGACGCCCGAAAGAGCGGCGGCAGCCAGCAAGGCGGCGAGAATCCTTGTTCGGCGGGCCAGAATCCTTGTTCGGCGGAAATGCGTCACGGCCATGGCTGCCTAACGTAGCACGCAAGGCTTCGTTGCCGCGCTGGCGCTCGGCGCCTGCCTCAGTGGTTGTTCACGATGCGCTTGACGATGAAGCTTCGGCCTTCGCGTTCGATCTCGAAGCGCACCTTGTCGCCGGGCGTGAGGCCGGTCAGCGCCGCGGCGTCCTGGACCGCGAAATTCCGGGTGCCACCCTCCAGCAGGAGCTGTGGGATCGCCGCATAGGCGAGCGTAATCTTGCCGGTGGCGTGGTCGACCGCGACGACGCGACCGGACGCCAGCGGCGTGCTGGCCACCGGCTGCACGGAACCGGACATTTCGTCGTCATAGTAATGAGGCCAGGGGTCGACCATCGTTTCGGCCGCCGCGACAGACCCGGCCAGGCCGATCGCCGCAGCCAGCGTGAATAATCCAAACACGAATTTAGGGGGCATTGTCATCTCTCCGTAACCCCATCTGGGAAGTCCCGGGTCGATTGCCAGAGGTTTCGTGAAAGTGACGGCCGCGCTTTCCCTCACTTTTTCGGGAGCACGCGATGATCCGCTCGATGGACTACCAGTTCAGGCGCAGGCCGGCGCTGAAGACATGGTTGTCGACACCGGTGCCGACCTCGCCGTCGTAGCGGAGGTACAGGCCCCAGGCCTCGGCGATCGAGGTATTGGCGGCGAGGCCCAGGATGGCGGCGTCGCGCTGCGGGGCGGCGCCATAGACGGTGAAGCCGAGCGCGGGCGCGCCGGCGAAGGAGGCGGTCATCGGCCGCGAGGTGTCGGCATATTCGTGCGCCCAGCCCAGCCGGACCTGGAGGCCGAGCTTGTCGCGCCAGCCGGCGTCGATGAAGCCCGCCAGCTCGGCGCCGAGGACCGAGCGCACCGAGTTGGTCGTCTGCTGCGCAACGTTGAGGTTGAGCGAGTTCGCGCCCGATTCGCTGAAAGCGTTCTGCGTCACGGTCGCCGCCTGCAGCCGCACGAAGGGCGTGAGCGAGGCCGCGGCGCGCTCGTAGATGTCGATCTTGTAGCCGGTCTCGGCCTGGGCGGTGAACTGGTTGGCGCCGGTGCGGCCCTGCGCGTTGCGCGTCGGCAGGCCCTGGATCAGGATCTGGCGCTGCATCTGGTTGTCGTTGTAGCCGTAGCCCGCCAGCGTATCGATGTAGAAGGCGTTCGAGGTGAACGACCCGTAGAGCGCGAAGTTGTAGCTGTCCGATGTGCCGCGGCCGGTAAAACCGTTCAGCCATTGCGAGCCGCTGGCGTAGCCCAGCGCGACGCCGGCCAGGAAGCGCGGGTCGAAGCGGTAGTCGATGCCGGTCGAGACGCCGCCGAAATTGTAGGTCTGGGTTGCCGCCCCGCCGGTGCCGGCCACGCTGCCGGTGCCGCCCAGGGCGCTGCCCCAGACGCTGAACGGGCCCGCCGCGCCGTCGCAAAGCGTGATGTCGCCGGACTGGATGTTGGTGGAGCTGCAGGCCTCGGCCAGCGCGACGCGTGTGCCGCCGGCACTGCCGCGCGCGATGCTCATCTGTTGGCCCAGCACGTTCATGAAGAGCTGGCCGCCGGCCAGGTTGGCGCTGCTGAAGCCCGAATAGGCCTGGCCGCTGATCGCATCCATCGCCTGCTGGCCCGGCACGAGGTTGAGGCCGGCGATGGCGCCGATCACGGTGGCGAAGTCGCCGGTGGCGGTCGCGACGCTGCGGTCGAGCACGCCGCCCACCGCCCTCTGGTTGCCGGTCAGCGCGCCGCGCGCAAAGCCGCCGGGGACCAGCGTCAGGTAGACGTTGTTGGCGTCGTAGCTCAGCGACGGCGTCAGAAACGGAAGACTGCTGGTGACGTTGGCGAATGTCCCGGTGCGGCCGCCGGTGGCGTTCAGCACGGTATAGGTCGTGCGCATCGCATAGATGCCGCCCGCGATCGGCTGGGCCGCCAGAGTGCCGCCGTTCAGCGCAGCCGTCCCCGGCGCGCCGGTGACGTTCACCCGGTCGCTCTGGCCGCCGGCATTGGCCTCGATCTGCAGCGTGCCGCCGCTGTTTTGCGTAAAAGAGCCGCTGACCGTGAGCGTGCCGATCGAATTGCCCGGCGCCACGATGCCGCCGTTGCTGACGCTGCCGGTGATGGTGCCGCTGCCGCCCAGGAGACCGGCGCTGCCCACCGTGACGCCGCTCGCCAGGCTGCCGTTCACCAGCAGCCCGCCCGCGCTCACCGTGGTGCCGCCGGTGAAGGTGTTGACGCCGCTCAGCGTCAACGTGCCGGTGCCCTGCTTGACCAGCGAGCCGCCGGTGCCGGAGATGACGCCGCTCACCGTGGTCGAGAGGTTGTTGCCGCCGACCGTGAGCGCCATGGCGCCGAGTGCGATGGCGCCGCCGCCTTCGACCGAGCCGATCGACATGCCGGTCGAGCTGAGGCCCGAGATGTCGAGTGTGCCCGAGTTGCCGATGTAGCGCGCCGTGCCGCCGCTGCTGGTCTCGGTGAAGTTCACCGTGCCGCCGTTGTTGGTGAGGATGGCGGCGCTGGCCGAACTCGAGTCCTCGAAGCTGAGGGTGGCGCCGTTGGCGGTGGTGATGCGGGCGGTGCCGGCCGTGGAGTCGGCGAAGAAATTCAGCGTCGCGCCGGCGCCGGTGTTGACGATGGTGGCGTTGCCGGCGGTGGCGTTGTTGCAGAAGCAGAGCGTGCCGCCGGCATTGTTGGTGATGGTGGCATTGGCGGCCGTGGTGTTGTCTTCGAACTGTATGTTGCCGCCGTTGTTGGTGATGATGGCGCGGCCGGCCGAGGTCGAATCGTTGAAGACGATCGAGTTGGCGCTGACGATGGTGACGCTGCCCAGTGTGGCGCTGTTGTTGAGCGCCAGGACGCCGGTGGCATCGATGTTGATGGTCTGGGTCTGCGACGAATTGTTGACGATGCCGGCGCCGCTCAGGGAGAAATTCGCGTTGCTGAAGGTGTAGGCCGAGGCGCCGGCATTGAACGAGAAGATGTTGATCTCGAGACCGCTCGAAAGGTCGATGGTCGTCGTGTTCGACACGCCGAAGGTCGCGGTGCCCAGCGGCACGACATTGGGCGACCAGTTGGTGGCGGTGGCGAAAGCATTGCTGCCGGGATTGAGCAGCCAGGTCGCGTTCTGGGCCCAGGCGGCAGGCGGGGAGAGCGCGGCGACCACCGTCAGAAGCGCCCCGAGGCAATACGCGCCCCGGCGCCCGATCACGCGAGACATAGCAACCACACCCTTCAACTCCCCGGGCGGCAACCTAGAGCAAACGGCGTGGACTGCAAATAGTTGAAGTCGGTTGGATCAACTCATGCGGGGGACTTACTCTTGCCGGCTTAGCGGTGCCTGGAGACGTTCCCAATTGGAAGCAGCCCTTTGGGCATTCGCCTCGACGTCGAGACGAAACCGCTCCGACCCGGCCTGTCCGGCAAAGACATAGAGCCTGCCGCCGGAAATGATCCAGATCAGCGGATCGGCTTCACGCCGATTGCCGTTGGCCATGTTCATCGCGCAGGAGCCGCCGAAGTGCGGCGCGTACCTGTCGGGGTGGCTGCGGAACAGGCGAAGATGCGCCGCGCTGGCGAAGCGATAGCGGAGCCCATCCCAGAGATATTCGAATTCTGGCAGGCCGGGCGTGGCCGCCC
>JAUXRT010000544.1 GCA_030681635.1 Reyranella sp. | reverse complement strand
CGGCGGCGAGCCCACCCTGTGGCAGGAGGTGACCGACCGGCCCCGCGAGTATCCGACGCGCTGGGAGAGTGGCGAAGGCGATCTCTACCTGCCGGCGGGCAAGGTGCGGGCCGCGATGGTGCTGGTGCCGGGCGCCGCGGTGCTCGGCCGCGACGAGCCGCGCCTGCAGGCACTGGCGAGAACATTCGCACGGGCGGGCTTCGCCATCCTCGTTCCCGAGCTGCCCGAGGTGCGGCGCCTGGCGCTTTCGCGGGCCGACGGTGGAAGGGTAGCAAGCGCGCTACGGCAGTTGGGCAAGTGGCAACCGGACGTCCCGCTCGGCGTGGCGGCGATCTCTTATGCCGTCGGGCCGGCAATCATCGCCGCCCTCGAGGGCGATCTCACTTCTCGGATCGCGTTCCTGGTCAGCATCGGCGGCTATCACGACATGACGGCGGCGATTCGCTTCATAACGACAGGCGCCTTCCGGCCGATGGGCGACAGCCGGGAATTCCGGCGGGAACCCAACAGCTACGGTCGCTGGGCGTTCCTCCAGGCCAATGCCGGCCGGCTCGAGAATGCCGGCGATGCCCGCCTGTTGCAGGAGATCGCCCGGCGCCGCGGCCGCGACGCCAGCGCCGACATCACGGCGCTGACGATGGCGCTGGGGCCCGAGGGGCGCGCCGTACTGGCCGTGGTCGACAATCGCGACCCCGATGCGGTGCCGGCTCTGCTTGCCGCGCTGCCGGAGAATGTCCGCCGCGAGATCGACGGGCTCAATCTCGCCTACTACGACCTCTCGAAGCTGCGCGGCCACCTCATCCTGGTGCATGGTCAGGGCGATCCGCTGGTGCCCCACAGCGAGAGTCAGAGCCTGGCGGCATCGGCGTCAGGCGCGCGGGTCTCGCTGTTCCTGATGGACGACATCGGCCACGTCGAATTCAACGCCGTCAGCGCCGCCAACGCCTGGACGATGTGGCGGGCAATCAACGCCCTGCTCGGCGAACGGAACTAGCCGGCTTTTTCGTCCTTCAGCAGGCCGAGCATCGGGTTCGGCGCAGGCGACGCGACCCGGCGCAAGGTGTTGGTGTCGTTGTGGTTGAACGCCGGTTCCTTGCCCCGGACCGCCAGGTCGGTGCGCGTCACATAGGTCCAGCTGCCGTCATCGTTGAAGGTGATGTCGATGCGGTAGTAGTCGGTGCGGAACGCCGCTTCGAGAAAGGGATTCGAGCAAATTCCGAAGCGCGTGTCGCCGCGTCGTGCCTCCACCGAAATGCGCTTGTCATCTGCCGCCGCCTGTCCGCCCGCCAACGCCACCTGGCCGCGCGGAATGGTGAGGCTCTGCATGATCATTCCGGTGGCCGGCTCCCACAGCCAGTAGCCCACCTGGTCGTGGAAGGTGATGGCTTCTTCTGCCGTGTTGATATGGATGTGGTAGCGCAGCCCATAGAGGAGCTGGGGCCCGTTGGGCTGCGGATCGATCGGGTCCATCCGGATATGCTCGTGGAAGACACGCCGTTCCGGTCCTTCGGCCTTGGGGCTGACGTCCACGCCTTGATCGGACTGCCAGACGCCGGCCAGGCGACGCAGCGGGCCAAGGTTGGCCAGCGTGTCCGGTGAGAAATCCTCGGGTTCGGTGAAGATGTCGTCGGGGATACTAGACATGAGGTCCCTTGCTTGATGTGGAATTGCTAACGCCAGAGCGGCGGCAGGGGCGGCAGGCGCACATTGCCGGGGCGTGCCACGATGCCCAGGCGCGCCAGCGCCTCGCGGACTTCGCGCGGAGCGCGCACCGTCGGGCCTGCGCTGACACCGGCCAGTCGGAACAGGCGGTCGACCAGGCGGTGCCAGCGGTCCTGCTCATCCGGATAGCGATGGATCTCGACCTGGCGGGTCTCGTCGATGCCGGCCTTCGCTTTGGCGATGCTCAACGCCAGTTGCAGACCGCCCAGTTCGTCGACCAGACCGGCACGCTTGGCGTCGATGCCGCTGAAGACGCGACCGCGTGCGGCGGCATCGAGTTTGGGGCCGTCGATCTTGCGCGCTTCGCCGACCTGGCGCGTGAATTCGCGATAGACGCCGTCCAGTTCGCGGGCGACCACGGCGCGCTGCGCCGCCGTCGGCGGCTGGAAGGTGGAGTACATGCCGGCATTGGTGCCGACCGAAACCCGGTCGACCTTGACGCCCAGCGATGACAGCAGCTCGGAGGCGACCGGCCAGATGGTGAATACCCCGATCGAGGCGGTGATGGTGGTGGGCTGGGCCACGATCACGTCGGCGCGGACCGCGGCGAGATAGCCGCCCGATGCCGCGACGTCGCCCATCGAGGCGATGACCGGCTTGCCGGCCGACCGGGCGCGGCCCACGGCATCGGCGATGGCGTCGGCTGCGGGATAGGTACCGCCCGGCGAATCGATGCGCAGCACGATGGCCCGCACGTCCTTCGCTCGCGCTGCACGGTCGAGGGCGTCGACCACGTCTTCGGCGTTGGCCATGATGTCGTCGTCGAGGAGACCGCCGTCGCCGCTGGAACCGGAGACGATCGGTCCATTCACCCGCACCAGGGCGATGACGTCGCCGTGCGGCTTCGGCCGCGTCTCGTCGCCGGCATAGTCGGACAGCGATACCAGGTCGCGGACGGTCCCGGCGCGCTGCCAGACGTCCTCCAGCGCATCTCCGCGATAGCCGATCCGGTCGACCAGGCCTTCCTCGCGCGCCCGCTCCGAATCGAAGGGCGCCGAGTCGACGAGGCGCCGGACCTGTGCGGCTTCGAGGCGTCGATCGCGCGCCACGTCGGTGACAAACTGGCCGAAGAGACTGTCGAGGAGCTGCTGCAGGTTCTCGCGGGCCGGGCCGGTGTAGCCTGTCTCGAGGAAGCTGTCGGGCGCGCTCTTGTATTCGTAGCGCTTGCCGCCCTCGACCTTGATGCCGAGCTTGTCCAGGCCGTCCTTCATGAACGGCGTCTCGACGGCGATCCCGGTCACGGCAAAGCCGCCGCTCGGCTGCAGCCAGATCTGCTCCAACGAGGAGGCCAGGTAATAGTCGCCGAGGTGGCCGCCGCTGCCGCCCAGCTGCTCGGCGAAGCCGACCGTGAACTTGCCCTTGCCGCGGAAGTTGGCGATCGCCTGGCGCAGCTCCTGGACGCGGGCGAGGCCGGCCTGATCATCGCCGATCTCGACGAACAGGCCGACGACGCGGGGATCGTCCGCGGCCTGCCAGAGGATCTGGACAGTGTCGACGAGGTCGCGCGAGTTGCGAAACAGGCTACCGGACAACAGGCCGGAGGAGGTGGCCTCGGGCGGCACGTTGCGCAGGTCGAGCGACAGCACCATCGAGCGCGGCAGCGACTTGGCCGAGAACGGGCCGGAGAAGATCAGGGCTGCTCCGCTGGCAACGAGAAGCAGTGTCAGCACGCCGACAGTCGCGAGGAGGCCGACGAGGTATCGTCGCATGGCTTCGTCTCCGGTCGTGGTTTTAGGATTTCACCAGATTCGGCCGAAATGTCCGCACAGCGTCAAGCATTGCCGCCGCCGTCACGTCGAGCCCGTTGTCGCGGACCAGAACCGCGGACGGCACGCCGCGGATCGGGCGCAGGCTGTCGTCGAGATGCCATGGCGAAAGCTGCAGGTCGACGGCTAGGAAGGCCTGCGGCGCAACCCCGACCTGGAGCTGCGGCCGCATGGCCAGCCGGCGCAGCCTGACCCACTGGATGTCATCCCAGGCGAAGCGGCGATTGCGCCCGAATCCGAGCAAAATGCCGTCGTGGTCGATCACGATCTGCGGCTGGCGGTTCCTGAAGCGGTTGATGCCGAGGAAGGCGTAGTAGCCCATCGCCATGGCCAGCAGCGCAAACACCACGAAGCGTGGATCGTTGAGCGACAGGGTCGGCGCATTGTTGGAATTGGTGGCGAAATGCACGATCGCGCTCGCGATCATGCCGACGGAGACGAGCGCCATGCCGATATGATGCACCATGCCGTAGCGGGCCTCGACGGGCTTCTGGGCCGCCATTGCGCCGGGCTCAGCCGCACTGGGCGCGGTGACGCAGCAGATGGTCGGCCAGGACGCAGGCCACCATCGCTTCGGCCACCGGCGTGCCGCGGATCCCGACGCAGGGGTCGTGGCGGCCCTTGGTCCGGAGCTCGATCTCGTTGCCGTGACGGTCGATGCTGCGCACGGTCGAGAGGATGGAACTCGTGGGCTTCACCGCCAGCCGGCATACCACGTCCTGCCCGGTCGAGATGCCGCCCAGGATGCCGCCGGCATGATTGCTGAGGAAAGTGGGTGCACCGCCGACCATGCGCATCTCGTCGGCGTTCTCTTCACCACTCATGGAAGCGGTCGCGAAGCCGTCGCCGATCTCCACGCCCTTCACGGCATTGATGCTCATCAGCGCCTTGGCGAGATCAGCATCGAGCTTGTCGTAGACAGGATCGCCCAGGCCCGCGGGCAGTCCCGAAGCCACGACCTCGATCACCGCGCCGCACGAGCTGCCGCGCTTGCGCACGTCGTCGAGATAGCCCTCCCAACCCTGCGCCGCCTGCCGGTCGGGGCACCAGAAGGGATTGTCGCCGGTGGCGTCCCAGTCCCAATTCGCGCGGTCGATCTTTTGCGTGCCGATCTGGATCACGGCGCCGCGGACCTGCACCGTGTCGCCCAGGATTTTGCGGGCGATGGCGCCGGCGGCGACCCGCACCGCCGTCTCGCGCGCCGACTGCCTGCCGCCGCCGCGATAGTCGCGGACGCCGTATTTCTTCAGGTAGGTGTAGTCGGCGTGGGACGGCCGGAACTGGTCCTTGATCTCGCCGTAGTCGCGGCTGCGCTGGTCGACATTGTCGATGTGCAGCGCGATCGGCGTGCCGGTGGTGACGCCCTCGAACACGCCGGACAGGATCTTCACCGTGTCGGGTTCCTGGCGCTGGGTAACGAAGCGCGACTGGCCGGGACGGCGCTTGTCCATCCAGACCTGGATATCGGCCTCGGCGAGGGGGATGCGCGGCGGCGCGCCGTCGACGACGCAGCCGATGGCCGGTCCGTGACTTTCACCCCAGCTCGTGAACCGGAAAAGAGTGCCGAAGCTGTTGCCGGCCATGGCCGCCGGCCTACTCGCCCTCGAAGTTGCCGAGCAATTCGGCAATCTGCTTGGCCGACGAGGTATTGATCATGCCGACGACATGGTAGCCGGCATCGACATGCATGACTTCGCCGGTCACTGCGGTGCCGAGGTCCGACAGCAGGTAGAGGCCGGCGTTGCCGACTTCCTCGGTGGTGACGTTGCGCTTCAGCGGCGAGTTGAGTTCGTTCCACTTCAGTATATAGC
>JAUXRT010000540.1 GCA_030681635.1 Reyranella sp. | reverse complement strand
CCGTCGCGCACGGTGGCGGGATGGGCGCCCGCGAAGAACGGCGTCACGGCGACGTGGCCCGCCGCCGGCAGGGTCACGTTCAGCGACAGGTGATGGCCCTCGAAGCGCCAGCCCCAGGGGAAGCGGCCGGGGGTGCCGAAGACCGAGACGAAGTAGCGGCCGGGATCGCGGAAGCTGCCCTGCTGTTCGCGCAGCACGCCTTCCAGCAGGCGCACGCCGTCGAGCAGTTTTAGGCCCTCGTCGTTCAGCACCGTGGCGAACAGCGCGCGGGCCGCAGTGGCCTGCGCCGGCTGCATCTCGCCGAGCGAGAGGCCGGAGCGGTTGCGCGGGATGTAATGCCAGTCGATGCGGTTGTCGGCCTCGAAGGCGATCAGCGCACGGAGGCGTTGGGCGGTGTCGAGGGAGGCGAGGAAGCGGTTGGCCGCGTCGGCGATGCGCTGGGCGGCATCGGCGGTCTGGGCGCTGGCGGCACCAAACGGAAGCAGGGCGGCCGCTGCAAGAACGGCCCGCCGTGCCGGCGGGCCGTGGTGGTGGTGCTCTTCGTCGTGCGGATGCCAGCCGTCATGCGGCATGGCTTCCTCCTCAGGTCGAGGTCTTGGGGTACTTCATCGTGCAGCCGTAGGCCTGCGTCGATGCCTGGGTCACCGGCTTGCCGGCCAGCACCTCGTCGAGTGCCACACGGACGTACTGCGTGGCCTTGGGGATGTCAGCGACGTTCGACGACGGGATCGAGTCGATGCCGCCTTTGTAGACCAGCACGCCCTTGGCATCGATGATGTACATGTGCGGCGTCACCGTGGCGCCATAGGCGCGCGCGATCTTGCTTTGCGGGTCGATCAGCACGGCGGCGGGTGCTGCGTCGCGGCTCCGGGTGAGGTCGTTGGCTTGCGCCGGCGTCACGGCACCCTGCTCGCCGGTCGCGTTCGACGCCGTGGTCAGCCAGACCACGCCCTTGGCCGCGGCCTCGCGCTGCTGCGCCTGCATGTTCTTGCCGTTGTAGTGCTTGCGCACGTAGGGGCAGTCGTGATTCGTCGTCTCGAGCACGACGACCTTGCCTTTCAGGTCGGCCAGCGACCAGCTCTTGCCGTTGCTGTCGACGGCGGTGAAGAGCGGCGCGGGCTTGCCGAGGTCGGGGCTGCTCGTCGCGAAGGCTGCGGCGGGGACCAATGCGAGGGCGACACTACCCAGGAACAGGGAACGGCGGGGAACGCTGAAATTCGACATGTTCGCCTCCTAGCGCTTGGTTTGCTGAATGGAAGACAACTCCGACAGTATCATGGCCTCGGTGAGGACCTGGGGCAGAATCTTGGGGGCGGCGGCGCCCGGCGCCCAGAACAGATAGAGCGGCACGCCGGCCCGGCCGACTTCCTTGAGGACTCCCGTGATCTCGTCGTCGCGGTTGGTCCAGTCGCCCTTGAGTTTTACCACTCCCGCCTGTTCGAAGGCCTTCTTCGTGGCCGGAGTCTCCAAGGCCACGCGCTCGTTCACCAGGCAAGTAATGCACCAGGCGGCGGTGAAATCGACGAACACCGGCTGGCCGGCGGCAACCGCCTCGGCCATGCGGGCGCGCGAAAAGCGCTCCCAGCCCTCGAAATTGACGCCCGATGTCTGGCCGCCCGAGGCCGACGCAGCGGTCGCCGGCCCGTCCTCGAGTTTCAGCGTGGCGGCGAAGGCCAGCAGGACCGCCGCCGCCGCGAGCCCCCGGCGCAGCCAGGTGCCCAAGGAAGCACCACCGCCCAGCCGCAGCAGCCAGACGGCGAAGGCGATCAGGATCATGCCGCCCAGGGCATAGAGCACGCCGTCCGAGCCGGTCTGCTGGGTCAGCACCCAGATCATCCAGACGGCCGAGGCGTACATCGGAAAGGCGAGGAACTGGCGCAGCCGGTCCATCCAGGCGCCGGGCCGCGGCATCAGTCGCTGCAGGGCCGGCGTGAAGGAGAGGGCGAGATAGGGGAGTGCCAGACCGAGGCCCATCGCCAGCAGCACGGCCACGGTCGCGGGCGCCGGTTGGCTGAGCGCAAACCCGAGCGCCGCGGCCATGAACGGCGCGGTGCAGGGCGTGGCCACGATCACCGCCAGCACGCCGGTGAAGAAGGCGCCCGTCGTGCCGCCCCGCGCGACAAGCCCCTGGCCGACACCGGCCAGGCGGCCGCCGACGTCGAACACGCCCGAGAGGTTGAGGCCGACGGTAAAGAACAAGTAGGCGATCAGCAGCGAGAAGACCGGCGACTGGAACTGGAAGCCCCAGGCGACGTCGCCGACGCTGGCGCGGATCGACACAACGATCGCGGCCATGGCGGCGAAGGAGGCCAGCACGCCCGCCGTATAGGCAAGCCCGTCGCGCCGCATCTCGCTTTGTCCCTGGCCGGCCAGGCGCGCGAAGGCGGCGGCTTTCATGGCCAGCACCGGAAAGACACAGGGCATCAGGTTCAGGATCAAGCCGCCCAGCAGCGCGAACAGCAGCGCCTGCACCAGCGAGAGCGGCTCGCCGCTCGCCGCGCCCGCGAGCGAAACAGGCGCGGGCACGAAGGCCGGATCGAGCTTGGCCGACACGTCGAAGGCCTGCTTCACGGTGCCGTCGGCGGTCTTCTCCGTGAGCACCAGGGTGCCGGCAAGACGCTCGGGCATCGCCGTCTTGGCCTCGCCCTTGCGGAGCGGGATGCGGATGCCTTCGGCCGTCACGCTGGCCGTCTGCTTGGCCATGGTGGCGACGGCGCCCCATTCGGCGGGAAAGAAATAGACGTCGCGGATCGTGTCGGCCTTCAGGCCCTTGGCCTCGATGATCAGCGTGGGATCGCCCGACTTGGCGACGCCGTAGCGTGCCGGCCAGGGGCTTTCCATCGGCACGCGGCGCCGCGCCGCCTCGAACAGCGTGCGAACGGCGGGCGGCGCCGGCGTGGCGGCGGCACCCGAGGCCAGCGTGAGCTCGAACTTGCCCTCTTCGGGGATGCAGACATCCTCGCACACCAGCCAGTTGGCCTCGGCCGCGATCTTCAGCGGACCCGTGAGATCGGCCGGCGGCGTGATGCGCACCAGCAGCATCGCCTCGTCCTTGAAGCCGTAGTTGGTGATGCCGCCGATATCGAACAGGGCGGGCGTGGGCCACACGATGGCGTCGGCCTTGGCACCCGCCGGCAAGGTCCAGGTGATCTCGGTCGGCAGGCCGGATTCGCCCGGGTTCTTCCAGTAGGTATGCCATTTGGGCCGGATGGTCTGGTGCAGCCCGACCCAGAACGGCTCGCCGGGCTTCACCGTCGCCACGTCGGACACGAGCTCGGCCCGCACGTTGTCGGTCTGGACGACAGACTGTGCGAAGGCCGGGACGGCAATAAGGGCCGCAAGCAACAGGGCGAGGAAACGCAGCATGCAGGTGATTAAGTGACCCCAGCCCGTGGCGCTTGCAAGGCAATCTGGATCAACGCGGCGTGATATTTCGCCCATGTGGTAAGGTCTTGGCGTCATTGGGGAAATCATGTTGCGTTTGGATGACCGGCGCCTGCTCGGCGCCCTGGACGAGCTGGCCGGGATCGGCGCCATCGAGGGCGGCGGCTGCGCGCGCCTGGCGCTGAGCGACGAGGACAAGGCCGGCCGCGACCTGGTCGTGGGCTGGATGAAGGCGGCGGGCCTCGATGTCCGGGTCGATGCCATCGGCAACGTGATCGGGCTCCGCGCCGGAGCCGAGAAGCTGGCGCCGATCATGACCGGCAGCCACATCGACACCGTGCGTACCGGCGGTCGCTACGACGGCAACTACGGCGTCCTGGCGGGGCTCGAGGTCGTGCGGGCGCTGAACGAGGCAAAAGTGACGACGCGTCGGCCGATCGCGGTGGCCTTCTTCACCAACGAGGAGGGCGCGCGCTTCCAGCCCGACATGATGGGCAGCCTGGTCTACGCCGGCGGCATCGGCCTCAACGAGGCCTATGCGGCCACCGACAAGGAAGGCGTTTCGGTCGGCGACGAACTGCGCCGCATCGGTTATCTCGGGGCCACGGCGCCCGGTGCCTTCAAGCCCCATGCCTTCCTAGAACTGCACATCGAGCAGGGCCCGATCCTCGACGAAGAGAAAGTCCAGATCGGCGTCGTCGAGAGCGTGCAGGGCATCTCCTGGATCGAATACACGGCGACCGGCGTCTCCAATCACGCCGGCACGACGCCGATGCGGCTGCGCCGTGACGCGGGCTATCTCGCCGCCTCGGTCAATCTCTTCGCCCGCAAGCTCGCCTGGGAGATGGGTGGCAACCAGGTGGCGACCGTGGGCGCGCTGGCGCTGCGGCCCAACCTGATCAACGTCGTGCCCAATCGCGCGGTGTTCGCGGTCGACCTGCGCAACACCGACGAGGCCAGGCTCAAGGAGGCCGAGGCCCGCGTCGCCGCCCACATCGCCGAGGTCGCAGCGGCAGAGCGCGTCGAGGTCAAGGCCGATGTGCTCGCCCGTTTCGAGCCGGTGATCTTCGACTCAAATCTCGTCGACCGTGTCGAGCGTCACGCCAAGGCGCTGTCGCTCAGCACGCGGCGCATGCCTTCGGGCGCGGGCCACGATGCGCAGATGATGCAGCGGATTTGCCCCACGGCCATGATCTTCGTGCCGTCGGTCCAGGGTCTCAGCCACAATGTGAAAGAACACACCGAGGCCGCCGATCTCGCGGCCGGCGCTCAGGTGCTGGCGAACCTGATGCTGGAACTCGCCGAGGAATGAACCGAACCGAAGGATATCGACATGACCGACGCTGACGACAAATCGCGCCGCATCGTTTTCACCGGCGCCTCGGGCGGCATCGGCACCATGACGCGCCCGCTGCTGGCCAAGCTCTATCCCGGCCTGGTGCTGAGCGATCGGGTCAAGCCCAAGGACCTGCAACCCGGCGAGACCTTCGTGGCGGCCGACCTCACCAGGCCTGAGGAAGTGGCGGCCGCCGTGAAGGGCGCCCACAGCATCATCCATCTCGGCGGTCATTCGGTCGAAGGCACGTGGGACCAGATCCTGCAGGCCAACATCATCGGCTGCTACAATGTCTTCGAAGCAGCGCGCCAGGCCGGCGAGAAGCGCGTGATCTTCGCTTCGTCCAACCACGCCGTCGGCTTCTATCCGCGCAAACGCAAGATCCGCACCGACGTCACGGTTCGTCCCGACAGCCGCTATGGTGTCAGCAAGGCCTTCGGCGAGGCGCTGGGCGCGCTCTATGCCGACAAGCACGGCATCTCGGTGACCTGTCTCCGAATCGGCAATGTCGGCCCGCGTCCGCTCGACGTGCGGCGGATGTCGATCTGGATTTCGCCAGAAGATATCGTTCAGTTGATCCGCATCGGTCTCGAGCATCCCGACATTCGCTTCGACATTCTCTATGGCGCGTCGGACAACGAGGCGAGCTGGTGGGACAATTCGCGCGCCCGCCAGCTCGGCTATCGGCCGACCGGCAAGGCCGAGGATCACCGCGCGCAAGCTGAGGCGGAACAAGCAAAGATCGGCCCCGATCCCGTCGGCGATCTCTTCCAGGGCGGCACATTCTGCTCGGCGGAGTTTACCAACGATGTGAAGCGCGCCGGCCCCTAGAGGCTATAATCGTCTCCAAGAGGTGACGATGACGCGTTTTCTTAACGTCGGTGCCGCCCAGATGGGCCCCATCCAGCGCAGCCACACGCGCCGCGACGTGGTCGAGCGCATGATCGCTCATCTGCGCGAGGCCAAGCGCATGGGCTGCGACCTGGTCGTGTTCCCCGAGCTCACGCTGACGACTTTCTTTCCGCGCTGGTGGATGCCGGACCAGGCGGAAGTCGATTCTTTTTTCGAGAAGGAAATGCCGTCGAACGAGACGGCGCCGCTGTTCAATGAGGCCAAGGCGTTCGGCCTCGGTTTTTCGTTTGGCTATGCCGAGCTCACCAACGAAGGCGGCAAGGCGCGCCGCTTCAATACCTCGATCATCGTCGAGCGCGACGGTCGCATCGTGAGCAAGTACCGCAAGATTCATCTGCCCGGCCATGCCGAGCACGAGCCGGTGCGCCCGTTCCAGCAACTGGAGAAGCGCTATTTCGAGGTCGGCAATCTCGGCTTCCCGGTGGTGAAGGCATTCGGCGGCAACATGGGCATGTGCATCTGCAACGACCGGCGCTGGCCCGAGACCTACCGCGTCATGGGCCTGCAGAACGTCGAGATGGTGCTGCTGGGCTACAACACGCCGCTGCACAACGCGCCGTCGCCCGATCACGACGAGCACAGCTGGTTTCACAACCAGCTCTCCATGCAGGCCGGCGCCTACCAGAACGGTACCTGGGTGATTGGCGTGGCCAAGGGCGGCGCGGAGGAGGGCGTGCCTTCGCTTGCCGACAGCATGATCGTGGCGCCCTCGGGCAAGGTGGTGGCGCGCGCCGCTGGCGACGGCGACGAGCTGGTCGTGCATCGCTGCGATCTCGACGCGGGCAAGAGTTATAAGACGACCACGTTCAATTTCGCCGTCCATCGCCAGCCCGACCAGTACCGCCTGATCGTCGACCGCAAGGGCGCGGTGGACCCATCATGAAGAGTGCTCTGCGTACCCTGCATATCCGCTGTGGTGACGATATCCGCGACAGGCTGGTCGAGGCCGGCATCGAGGGCGACTATCTCTCCTTCGCCGATCCGGCCTGGCTCGGCCCGCCGCCCGCCTCGAACGCCTGGATCGCCGGCCGAGCCGCGCTGATCGCTGAACACACGGGCCTGTCGCGGCAGAAGATCCGCGCCGATCTCGGCGATGCCTATTGGCGGCTGGCGCGAGCGCCGGCCGACTATGGGCGGATCGTCCTGTGGGGCGAACACGATCTCTACGATCAGGCCGCCCTCGTGCGCGTGCTGGCGAGCTTCGCGCCGCGCAAGAAATTGCCCCGGGTCGAGTTGATCTCGATCGACCGGTTTCGCGGCATAAAACGGCTCATCGGCCTTGGCCAGTTGTCCGCCGCCCAGCTCGCCACGCTCTGGCCGCGACGCAAGCGCATCAGCCGCGGGCAACTCGCGCTTGGCGCCAAGGCATGGGCGGCCCTGCGCGCGCCGACGCCTGAATCGCTCGAAGCACTGTGCAAAAGCGACCTCCGCGCGTTGCCGTTCCTGAAGGCCGCCCTGCAACGGCACTTGCAGGAGTTGCCCTGGACGAACGACGGCCTCTCACTGACCGAACGCAACGCGCTTAAAGCCCTCACCAAGGGGCCGCGGTCGGCAGCGGAGATCTTTGCCGAGGCGCAGACGAAGCGCGACCCGCAACCCTTCATGGGCGATCTCTTCTTCTGGTCTGTGCTGCGCGACCTCCTCGAAGCGCCGCGTCCGCCGGTCGCTGTCAGTGCCGCCACGCGCCGGGCGGCCTGGCACAAGCGGGTGCTGCGTCTTACCCCGACCGGCAAGGCGCTGCTTGCCGGCAAGCTCGACTGGCAAACGGCAGGCCCGCATGAGCGTTGGGTCGGCGGCATCATGGTCGCGCGCGGTGCGCCGGCCTGGCGATGGGATCCGCGAACGGCCCGGGCCCTCCAAAAACAGGGTTGATTTTGGCGTCCGCGGTCCTATTTAGGGGCGACCCCGTGGGGACGACCCCGCCGCGCAGAGGGTATAGGTCGGGACGACCCGGCCTTCAAAGCGGAGGGTCCATCATGGCGTGGTTCATTCTTCTTATTGCCGGTCTTTTCGAGATCGGCTGGGCTGTCGGCCTGAAATACACCGAAGGCTTCTCGCGGCTCGTTCCGTCGGTTCTCACCGCCGGTGCGATGATCATCAGCCTCGCGCTGCTGGGGTTTGCGCTCAAAACCCTGCCGGTCGGGACCGGCTATGCCGTCTGGACCGGCGTCGGCGCGGTCGGCACGGCCATCCTGGGCATCGTCCTGTTCGGCGAGTCGATGGCGCCGATGCGCCTGGCTTCGATCGGGCTGATCGTGGCCGGCATCATCAGCTTGAAGTTCGCGACTCCGGACTGAGTTCTAGTCAGCCGAACTTAGGTCAGCTGAACTGGGTCAGCCGAACTGGCCGAAGCTGCGGTCCGGCGTGCCGCGGAACAGCGACATATGCGTGTGGGTGGCCACGAACGGGTCACCCACCGCCTTGCGGCCGAGCACGACTGTTGTGCGGCCGGGCCGATCAAACTTGTCGCCATTGGGATGGAAGCCATCCGACTGCCACACGCCCATGCCGACGGCGGTCAGCCGGTCGGCCGACACGATCGCCTCGATCTTGGAAAGGTCGAAGCGGAAGTTGCGGATCGTGCCCCAGACGTTGCGCCATTGCTTCTGTTCGGCAAGCTCGCGGCCGTGCATGAAGTCGGTGAAGGTGCCGAAGGCGATCATGTCGTCGGCGAAGATCGGCCGCGCCCCCTCGTAGTCGACGGCGCGGCAATGCTTCGACAGTGTATCGAACCAGGTGCGGACAGCAGCGAGATCGTCGGCTTGAACGGGTGTACGCAGATTCATCGTAGAGGCTCCTAGAGTCCGAAGCGCTGCCGGTGCAGGCGCTCCTCGACCGCGGCAATTGTCGCGGGTCCGATCTCGTCCAGTCCTGCGGCCAGGCCGAAGCGGGACAGCAGGCGGCGGCGTGGACCGATCACTGGCAAACGCACCTTGGCGCCGTAGCGTGCCTGCAGCGTGGCGCGCAACTCGCCCAGACTGTCCACCAGGCCAAGCTCGAGGCCGCGCTTGCCGGTCCAGAACTCGCCATTGAACAGCGCTGCCTCGTCGGCCTTCAGCAGCCTGCCGCGGCGCTCGCGCACCCAGTCCTTGAAGCCCTCGTGAATTTCCGCCTGCAGGCGTTTTAGCCGCTCGACGTCCTCGGGATTCTCGGGCCGGAAGGGATCGAGCATCGCCTTGCGCTCGCCCGAGGTGTGCACACGGCGCTCGACGCCATGGCGCGCGATCAACTCCTGGAAGCCGAAGCCCGCACTGATGACGCCGATCGAACCCACGATCGAACTGGGATCGACGATGATCTCGTCGGCCGCGCAGGCGAGCCAGTAACCGCCCGAGGCCGCCACGTCCTCGACGAAGGCGATCACCGGCAGGTTCTTTTCCGCGGCATGCAGGCGAATGCGCTGGGCGATCAACGCCGACTGCACCGGCGAGCCGCCGGGCGAGTTGATCGCCAGGGCCACGGCCTTGGCGCCACGCATCTCGAAGGCCCGCTTGAGCAACGGCGCCACCGAATCGATGGACAGGCTGCGACCGCTGAGCAGGCCGCCCGACGAGGCGATGACGCCCGACAGCCGGATCACCGGCACGGTCGGGCTGCGGCGAAAGCGATTTCTGATCCAGTTGAACATGGCCGGCACTGTCGCGGCGCGCGGACTAGAAGGCAAGCGGAGCGGCGTGGCGCAGGATCGCCTCGGCCTCGTCCGTATAACCGCCTTCCGGGCGATGGAGCACGAGCGGCGGGGATATGCGGCGCGCCGGTGTGCTTGAGCGGCGGGCGCGAAGCAGGACGCGCGCGGCAGGCGGCAGGTGTTTTATCGCGACGTCGCCCCAGCCCAGCGCCGCGAGATGAGCCACGATCTCCTCCAGGCGGTCGCTGCGATGAATGATCGTCAAGGCGCCGGCCGGCTTCAGGGCGGCCACGGCCACGGCGAGCCAGCGGGCGAGATCGGCGCTCGATTCGACGGTGGCCAAGGCCTTGCTCGCGTTCGGTGAGGGATCGGCGACGGCGGCCGCCAGATAGGGCGGGTTGGTGGCAACGTGATCGAAATCCGCGAGATCGGAGGGCAAGGGGCGGGCGAGGTCGTGGACGATCGTCCGCATCCGGTGCTCGGCGCCGTTCAGGATGGCATTGCGGACGGCGAGGGCCGCCAGGCCCGGTTGCAGCTCGACACCCACGACGGCACAGCCTGGCACGCGGGCGGCAAGGCAGAGGCCGACCGCGCCGACGCCGGCGCCGAGATCGAGCACGCGATCCCCCGGGGCTGCGTCGATGGCGGCGGCCAGCAACACGGCGTCCACGGCGACGCGATAGCCACGCGATGGCTGCAACAACCTGACGCGGCCGCCCAGCAAGGCATCTTCGGTCGGCGCCATTTCCATGCTAATCACTACCTCACGGCAAAGTGTCGCAACAACAAGGCTTCATCGGGCAACTATCCTCCCATCATGGCAACGGTCGTCTCCCTCGAAGGCAAGCGCAAGTCCCCCAGCCTGGAGCCGCTGCTGTCGCTCTGCGCTGATGACATGGCGCGGATCGACCGGGAGATCCTGGCCCGGATGCGTTCGCCTGTTGCGTTGATCCCGGAACTCGCCAACCACCTGGTCGGTGCTGGCGGCAAGCGCCTGCGGCCGCTGCTCACGGTCGCCTCGGCGCGGCTGTGCGGCTATGCGGCCGACGACGACCGCCACATCAAGCTCGCGACCTGCGTCGAGTTCATCCATTCGGCCACCCTCCTGCACGACGACGTGGTCGATGTCAGTGCGCTCCGGCGCGGCAAGCCGTCGGCCAATTCCGTTTGGGGCGACAAGGCCTCGGTGCTGGTGGGCGATTTCCTGTTCACGCGCTCCTTCGAGCTGATGGTCGATGTCGGCTCGCTCGACATCCTGGGTGTGCTGTCGCGCGCCTCCTCGACGATCGCCGAGGGCGAGGTGCTGCAGCTCGTCAGCCAGCGCGACACCAGCACGCCAGAGGCCACCTATCTCGAGGTGATCAAGGCCAAGACCGCCAAGCTGTTCGCGGCGGCAGCGGAAGTCGGCGCCATGATCGCCGGCCGCAACGGGCCGGAACGGGTGGCGCTGGAAAGCTTCGGCATGAACCTCGGCATCGCCTTCCAGCTGGTCGACGACGCGCTGGACTATGTCGGCCGGCAGGCCGACCTGGGCAAGACCGTGGGCGACGACTTCCACGAGGGCAAGATCACGCTGCCGGTCATCCTGGCTTTCCTGCGCGGCGGCGCCGTCGACCGCGAGTTCTGGAAGCGGACCATCGAGAAGCTGGACCAGCGCGAGGGCGACCTCGAGCATGCCCAGGTGCTCATGGAGCGCCACCATTCGGTGGCCGATACGCTGGAGCGCGCCCGTCACTACGGCGCCATGGCGCGCGATGCGCTCGGCCTGTTTCCCGACACGCCGCTCAAGGCCGCCCTGCTCGAGGCGGTCGATTTCGCCATCGACCGGGCCCACTGACCGGCACACGCGAGATGGCCGGCAAACACGTTCTCGCCATCGACCAGGGCACCACCAGCACCCGCGCCATCGTCTTCGATGCCACGGGGCGTCCGGTGGCGACGGCGCAGCGGGAACTGCCGCAAATCTTTCCGAAGTCCGGCTGGGTCGAGCACGATCCCGAGGAGATCTGGTCGGCGACGGTGGAGGTCTGCCGGGGCGCTTTGGCCAAAGCGAAGCTGAAGCCCGCCGACCTCGCCGGCATCGGCATCACCAACCAGCGCGAGACCACGGTGGTGTGGGACCGTGCGACCGGCAAGCCGATCCACAATGCCATCGTCTGGCAGGACCGCCGCACCGCCGAGCGCTGTGCCGAACTCAAGAAGGCGGGCCACGAGAAGACCTTTACGGACAAGACCGGCCTGCTGCTCGATCCGTATTTCTCCGGCACCAAGATCGAGTGGATCCTGAAGCATGTCGCAGGCGCCCGCGCCGCGGCCGAGAAGGGGGCGCTCGCCACGGGAACGATCGAATGCTTCCTGCTGTGGCGGCTGACGGGCGGCAAGGTGCATGCGAGTGACGCCACCAATGCCAGCCGCACGCTGTTGCTCGACATCCGCAAGGGCGCCTGGGATCCCGAGCTGATGAAGCTGCTGGGCGTGCCGGCCTCGATGCTGCCGCGCGTGGTCGATTGCTCGGGTGAGCTCGGCGTCACCACGGCCGACTTCCTGGGCGCCCCGGTGCCGGTCCTCGGCATGGCCGGCGACCAGCAGGCGGCGACCGTGGGCCAGGCCTGCATCAAGCCCGGCATGATCAAGACGACCTACGGCACCGGCTGCTTCGCGATCCTCAATACCGGCAGCATGGCCGTGCATTCGCGCCACCGGCTGCTCACCACCATCGCCTATCAGCTCGATGGACGCCGGACCTACGCGCTGGAGGGCAGCATCTTCGTCGCCGGCGCTGCCGTGCAATGGTTGCGCGACGGCCTCGGCGTGATCAAGAAGTCGAGCGACGTCGAAGCGCTCGCGGCCAAGGCGCGGGACGGCCACGGCGTCTATCTGGTGCCAGCCTTCGTGGGTCTTGGGGCCCCGCATTGGGATCCGGATGCGCGCGGCGCGCTGCTCGGCCTCACGCGCGATTCCGGCCCGGCCGAAATCGCCGCCG
>JAUXRT010000374.1 GCA_030681635.1 Reyranella sp. | reverse complement strand
AAGATCGACTCCAGCACCACCGTGCCGCCGAGCAGGTTGGCGAGCTGCAGGCCCGAGATGGTGATGGTCGGGATCATGGCGTTGCGCAGCGTGTACTTGAAGATCACCTTGCGCTCGCTGTGGCCGAGCGAGCGCGCGGTATCGACGTACTCCTTGCTGAGCTCGTCGAGCATAGAAGACCGCGTCAACCGCGTCGTGAACGCCGCCTGCCGGAAGCCGATGGCCGCTGCCGGAAGGATCAGGAACTGCAGGCTGCCCCAGAAATCCTCGAACGGGCTGACATAGCCGGAAGACGGCAGCCAGCCGAGATACAGCGAGAACAGCAGCACGCAGAGGATCGCGAACCAGAACTCGGGGATCGAGATGCCGGCGAGCGAGGTCACCTGCGCGGTGTAGTCGACCGCCGAGTTGCGCCGCACCGCCGCCAGCGTGCCGAGCGGTATCGCGATCATCATCGACAGCATGATGCCCACGGTGGCGAGATAGACCGTCGCCGGGATGCGGCTCATCAGTTCGAGCGAGATCGGCCGCCGCGTCACCAGCGAGTTGCCGAAATCGAACTGCACGGTACGCCCCAGCCACTTGGCGTAGCGCTCGTAGACCGGCCGGTCGAGCCCGTACTCCTTGGCCAGGATCTCGCGGGTCTCGGCGTCGTCGCCGCCCTCGGTGCCGATCAGCGTGTCGAGGACCGAGCCCGGCAGCGCCTCGACGAAGCCGAACACCGCGACCGTGAGCACCAGCAGCACGGGCACGAGCTGGGCGATGCGGCGGAGCGTGTAGGCGAGCATCGCCTTACCCCCGCCTCAGCCCTCGATCCAGGTCCGTCGCATGCCGGCGCCCGTGTAGCTCCACGGTCCCGAGTAGGAGACGTTGTAGCCCTTCACCCTCGCCTTGTTGCTCGCCATCATCAGCGGCACGAAGTGCGTGTAGAGCATCGGCAGGTCGCGGTTCACCAGAGTCTCGACGTCGGCGTACATCTGCCGGCGCTTGGCCCGGTCGCCCTCCTTGCGTGCGGCCAGGATGATCTGGTCCGCCTTCTCGTTCTTGTAGCCGTTGCGGCGGCGGGTCTCCGGCGCGGTCGACAGGATGTTGCGGCCGTACCAGCCGTCCGGGTCGAGGCGGTAGGAGTTGGCCGTCGAGTCGATGTTGTAGTCGCCCTTGTTCTGCTTCTCGAGCATGACCGGCCCCGGCAGGATCTCGAGCACGGCGTTGAAGCCTGCGTCCTTCAGCATGGCATGCACAAGCTCGCCCGACTGCTGCATGTAGGGGAAGGTGTCGTTGGCGATGATGGTGAGCCGCTCGTCGCCGCCCTTGGCCTTCTTGCGCAGCGCCTTGGCCTTGTCGAGATCGAACTTCGGCCAGCCCTCGATGTCCTTCGAGTGCCACGGGCTCGCGCTGCTGTAGAAGCCCTTGGAGATCTCGCCGATGCCGTTGAACACCGCCTGGTGGATGCCCTCGTGGTCGATCGCGTGGGCGAGGGCCTGGCGCAGCAGGAGGGCGTCGGGGTTGTCCTTTTCCGACAAGAGCCCGTTCTTGAGGTTGAAGTACATCATCGCCGTGCCGACCTGCGGCACCGGCCAGGTATCGAACATCCGGCCGTGGTCCTTCTTGAAGGCCGGCGCATCGGCGTAGGCGACGTTGTCGATCAGGTCGACCTCGTTGGTGCGCAGCGCCGTGAGACGGACGCGGTCCTCCTTCTTGGGCCGCCCGATCAGCCCGTCGAGATAGGGCAGGTTGTTGCCTTCGGAGTCCGTCTCCCAGAAGTTCTCGAATCGCACCAGTTCGGTGACGTCGAGCCGGCGCCACGTCTTGAACTTGAACGGACCGCAATTGACCGGATGCGTGTCGGCGGTGTCGACGGCGCCGGGCGACATCAGGTTCACGGGATAGTAGATCAGGTTGATGTCGAGCGCGGCGTGTGGATCTTTGAGGTGGAACTGCACGGTGTGCTTGTCGTCGACCGTGACCCTCTCCACGTCCGCCAGGACCGAGCGCGTGAAGGCATGGCCGATCTTGGGATCCTTGATCCGCTCGATGTTCCACTTCACCGACTCGGCGTCGATCGTCTGGCCGTTGTGGTATTCGGCGCCGCGCCGCAGCTTGAACGTCCAGGTCTGGAGGTCCTTCGAGGCCTCCCAGGACTCGGCGACCGCCGGCTTGGGCTGCATCTTGTCGTCGAAGTCGACCAGCCCGCCAGTGATGCCGGTCAGCGGCGTGGAGACGAAATAGATGATGTTGCGATGGGTATCGAGCCCGATCGTGTCTTCGCGCGTGCCGAAGCGCAGCGTCCCGCCGCGTTTGGGATGCTTCTTGCCCGCCATGGCCATGCCAGGCAGACCGGCGAGCGCAGTGCCAGCCAGCGCCGTGGTCGCCTTTAGAAAGTTACGCCGTGTACGTTCGGAACCCTTCTTGATTGCTTCGTCGGTCATGGACGTCGCCTCCCAGATTTTTTGGTTTGGGCCGAAGTTGGCTATGTGGATGAACGCTTACTCGATCAAAACCTCCTGATTGGCCGGGCCAATGTCGGGTTCCCGCGGCAATTCTCGGCGCGCGCGATCTTGCAGGTCGAAACAACCTGCCGTCATTCGGTGTGAAGGTCAACGCCCGGCCGGCGGTCGCGGGCGCGGTCGTAAGGGCCGGCCGGTCTCGCTATAGTCGCGCCGCGCAGGGATTTGCGGGGATGACATGGCAAAGAGCAAGAGACTGAAAATCGCGCTGATCGGCTATGGCGCCATCAGCCAGACCCTGTTCGAGGTATTCGCGGCCAAGAAGCCTCCGATCGATATCGTGGGTGTCCTGGTGCGGGAGGGCCGCATCAAGGCGACGCAGAAGAAGGTCGGGCCCAAGGTCGCGGTGGTCGATTCGCTGAAGGCGTTGCTCAAGCTCAAGCCCGATGTCGTGGTCGAGGCGGCCAGCCAGCAGGCGGTGCGCAACTGGGGCGAGACGATCCTGAAGAAGGGCTTCGATTTCATGGTGATCGCCACTGGCGCCTACGGCGATCCCAAGC
>JAUXRT010000528.1 GCA_030681635.1 Reyranella sp. | reverse complement strand
GCCCCAACGGCGCCGCGGTCGGCCCCGGCGGGAAGATCTATGTCGCCAACAACGGTGGCTTCAACTGGATCAAGCGGCCCGACGGGCGGCTGTTCCCCGGCACCCAGCCGGCCTCGTACAAGGGCGGCTCGATCCAGACCGTCGATCCCGAGAGCGGCAAGGTCGAGACGCTTTACGACTCGTGCGACGGCCGCAAGCTGAACGGCCCCAACGACCTGGTGTTCGACAATGCCGGCGGTTTCTGGTTCACCGACCTCGGCAAGACGCGCGAGCACGACAACGACCGCGGCGCCGTCTATTACGCGAGGGCCGACGGCTCGAAGATCGAGCAGAAGGTGTTTCCGCTCGAGCGCCCCAACGGCTGCGGCCTCTCGCCGGATGAAAAGACGCTCTATGTCGTCGAGACGCCGACCGCGCGCTGCTGGGCCTTTGATCTCTCGGCGCCTGGCACCATCAAGGACGCCAACGGCCCCTATCGCGGCGAGAAGGGCCGCGTGATCGCGGGCCTCGGGGGCTACCAGATGTTCGATTCGCTGGCCGTCGATTCGGCCGGCCACATCTGCGTCGCCACCCTGATCACCGGCGCCGTCTCCGACATCTCGCCCGATGGGCAATCCGTGACGCAGTACAAGCTGCCCGACCCGATGGTCACCAACGTCTGCTTCGGCGGCAAGGATTTGCGCACCGCCTACGCCACGCTCTCGATGACCGGCAAGCTGGTGAGCTTCGAATGGCCCAGGCCGGGGTTGAAGCTCAATTATCTGAATAAGTAGAAAACCTCATCCTGAGGATCGGCCGCAGGCCGCGTCTCGAAGGATGGGCAACCAACGTGCTCGTGCCGACCCTTCGAGACGCATCGCTGCGCGATGCTCCTCAGGGTGAGGTTGTTTTGGGTTTGAGGTTGTCACCCCTTCGCCAGGGCGCGCACTTCGCGGCTGGCCACGATCTTGCTGTTCGAATAGGCCTCGTGGTTGGCGTCGACGTCGCCCAGCTTATAACGGTAGTTCACCATCATGGCGTAGGACTGCTTAAAGCCGTTGGCGCTGGTGTCGGCCAGCCAATTGATGCGCTCGACGATGGCGCCGTTGCCGAGGTGGAAATGCGCCACGCGGTCGAGCGCCCGGCCCTTGCCGTCGGCGGTCGTGAGGAAGTGCGCGGCCAGCCGCGACAGGATCGGCCGGAGCGCCTTGTCGATCGCCGGCACTTCCCACCAGCTTGGCTGGTCCAGAAGCCGGCGCACCGCCGCCGCACCGCGGGCCTCGCCGATCACCGGCAGCAGAGAGGTGATTTCGCTTTGGGTCAGTGCGTCGTCGCCCTCGTTCTTGAGGCGGCCGTCGATGTGCTGGCGCAGCCCCGGGATGGGCGACAGGGTCGCGAACTCCTTGACCCGGGGCATCTCAGTCGTGAGCTGGTTGGCCACGCGCTTGATCAGGAAGTTGCCAAAGCTGATGCCGGCCAGGCCCTGCTGGCAGTTCGAGATGGAATAGAAGATCGCGGTGTTGGCCTCGCCCGGATCGCTCGTCTCGGCGCGGGCATCGAGCAGGCTCTGTACGTTGCCGGCGAGGCCCGCCACCAGGGCAACCTCGACGAAGATCAGCGGCTCCTCGGGCATGCGCGGATGAAAGAAGGCGAAGCAGCGCCGATCCGAGTCGAGCCGGTTCTTGAGGTCGCGCCACGACCGGATGGCGTGCACAGCCTCGTAATCCACCAGCTTTTCCAGGAGCGCCGCGGGCGCTCGCCAGTCGATGCGCACCAGGTCGAGGAAGCCGACATCGAACCAGGCGCCGAGCAGCGGCCTCAGGTCCTCGCTGAGCGCTTTGGCCGCGGCGTCGCTGCGGCCGAGCGCCAGCAGTTCGGCGCGGAGATCGACCACGAACTTCACGCCCTGCGGCACGCCCACGAATTCGCGCAACAGCCGCACCGCCGGCGGCTCCAGCGCCCGGCGCAAGGCCTGCGCCGGATCCTTGGAGGCGCGCCAGCGCTCGACGGCGGCCATCGCCGCCTCGCGTGGCAGGCCGTAATCGTGGGCCAACGTCAGCAGGAATTTCCGGCGGCCTGCGGCGGAGAGCGAGAGGTAGGCCTGCCCTAGTTCAGCAGCGCGGCCGCGCCGGGCTGTCTCGCCGCCCTTGCCGGCCAGGCAGGCATCGATGCGGCCTTTCAGGCGCGGGATGTCATCGTCGGGCAGGTCGGGGCGCAGCGGCGCGCCCACCGCCTCGCGGGCGCCGCGGGCGGTGTCGATGAAGGCGGTGCGCAGGCGTTCGAGCGTGCGGTCGACGGTATTGGAGAACGGAAGAGCCATGCGCCGATTATGTCATGGCAACCGTGTCACTCCAGTGGCACGGATGAACGGCCCTTTACCCCTGGTGTCGCGCGATGGCGTCGGCTTCCACTGTCTCGTAGGAAAGACGATGGTGAAGCAGGCCCCGCGCCCGGCCGGATTGGCGGTGGCGAGAAGGCGGCCCTCGAGTTGCGCCACCAGTGCCTGCACCACCTTGATGCCGAGACCGGCACCTTCCTTTTCGGCCAGCGTGAATCCTTCCGGCAGGCCCTTGCCTTCGTCGAGCACGCAAAGCTCATAATGCCCGGGCTTGCCATGATTGAAGGTGATCTTGATCGGTTCGGCGCCGTGTTTCTTGGCGTTGGTCGCAAGCTCATTCACGATCAGGCCGATCGCCAGGATCTGCTTGGTCGGCACGCTGGATTCGCTTCCCTCGACGTGAATGTCGACGGCGAGACTGTCGGCGAGTTCGCCGCACAGCCGGCGCAGATAGGCCAGGATCGGCACACGCTCGGCGGTCTCGTCGGCCGAGAAATTCCGGTGCACGCGCGCCACGGCCAGGACGCGATTGGCGGCGATCGTGAGCTGCTGGGAGGTCTCGGGAGCCTGCACGGCGCGGCTCTGCAGGTGCAGCAGGCTTGCGATCAGCTGCAGGCTGTTCATGGCGCGGTGGTCGATCTCGCTGGCCAGGATCTCGGCCCGCGCCGCGGCGCGGCGGGCTGTCAGGCGCAATTCCAGCCGGTCGGTGACCAGCGCGGCCAGGGTCGCGAGATGGCGAAGCTGTTGCTCGTCGGCCTGTCGGGGCTCGTGGTCGATCACGCAGAGCGTGCCCAGATCGTGTCCGTCATGCGTGGTGAGCGGCACGCTGGCGAAGAAGCCCAGGCCAAGCTCGCCCCGGATCATCGTCTCCATGGTGGAGAGGGCGGTGCCCGCGCCCCATCGGACCTCCGTTTTGTCGAGGCCATGGTGCGACTTGAACCAGAGGCGGTCACGGTCGAGGAAGCTGATGATGGCGATCGGCGCGTCGAAGAGATCGGCAGCCAGCGCCGTGATGCGGTCGAACGCCACCTCGGGTGGCGTATCGAGGATCTCGTAGCGCCTTACAAGTGCGAGACGATGGGTTTCTTCATCCGTTCGAGAGATGGTTGGCGAGGCGACGGAGTCGACGAGATGCAACATGGTGGGGCCCCTGCTCGGGTACCGCGAAGCATCTCCTTGTCTCTGTTCGGTACCCGACACACCGTGGCAGTCAGCGGCCCCGAGAGTCTGTCCTCTATTGACCACTTCCGAAGATGCCGCGGTGACCCTTTCAGGCCTCGTCGCGCAACAGGACGCTCAGCAGGGAGCTGTGGATCTGCAGGTGGCCGTTGTAGCTGATGAAGCCCAACTTCCTGAATTTGTTCATGAAATGGCTCACGCGCGGGCGCGTAGTGCCGATGATTTCGGCCAACGTTTCCTGGCTGATCGGGGTGGTGATGGGCTGCGGGCCGTTTTCCTTGCCGAAGTTGGCCAGCAGCAGCAGGGTCCGGGCCAGCCGCTTTTCGCTCGAATTGAAGAGCTGGTCGACCAGATCCTCCTCGACGCGGCTGTTGCGGGTCAGCAGATGGGCGATGAACAGCTCGCCGAAGGAAGGCTCGGCGTGGAGCACGCGGACCATCTCGGCCTTGCCGACGCGCGTGACCTCGCTGTCGGTCATGGCCCTGGCCGTCGCCAGGCGCAGGGGCTGGCCGATCAGGCATCCTTCGCCGAAGAATTCGCCCGGTCCCAGGAGCGCCACGACCGCCTCCTTGCCTTGCTTGGAGGCGACGGAGATCTTGATCTTGCCCTTCTGGATATAGAAGACGGCGTCGGCCGGGCTCGACTGCAGGAAGACCACACCATTCTTCATATGGGCCGCCACGCTGCGGCCATGGCTTACCGTGGCGAGAAATGCCTTGGGATCGAAGACAGATTTGGCTTTCTTGGCCATGGGCACCCTTCCAGTGCGAACATGCGTACGATGGGCGCAATGTACGCTACCGGACAGAGCGTGTCCGACGAATCCCTCGCCCTCCCACTGTTCAAAAGGAGACAGGGCGACGTTCGTTCTACTGTCTGCTTGGCGGCCATTGCCTGGCCGTCCTGATAGCGCTCGATGTCCCGGTATCGAACCGTGTCCTCGGCGACCGGGGAAGCCATTCCTGCAGATTGGGTGAGATCGTCCAACTCAAGGCGTGGCGCCGTGTGCGGTCAGCAATGCTGACAATCCATGCGCGCCTTTGCCCATACGCGCCTTTGCAGGGCGGTGCTTCTTGCTCGAGACGGGAGCAGGCCGGGATTGCCGGATGATCGGGACTCTCAATCATGGCGGGTGTTACAATAAGGGCGTGTCTCGACTGGAGGGCCACGCCATGCGTTCAAGCAAGGCTTTGATCGCGATCGCAGCGCTTCTGTGGGCCGGCGCGGCTTCGGGCAAAGAGCTTGTCTCTGCCGATGTCTATTCCGTCGATCATCCGACAGTAAGGGCCACTGCCTACTTGGGCGAGCTCATCGAGGAGCGCACGGCAGGGCGGCACAAGATCGCATCCCTCGGCGAAGGCAGCACGAACTCCGAAGCCTTCGCGATCGCCGCCGTCCGCAACGGGACGCTGGATATGGCCCGCGTCAACCTGGCGTCGTTCAGCAATCTTGTGCCGTCCGCCATCGTGCCGGCGCTGCCCTACCTCTTCACATCGACGGCGCACATGAGGCGCGTTCTCGATGGGCCGATCGGCGAGGAGCTGCTGGCGGAACTCGATCGGCAGGGCGTGGTCGGCCTCTGCTTCTACGATACCGGCACCCGTTCCTTCTACGGCTCCAAGCCCATCCGCAAGGCGAGCGACCTGGCAGGCCTCAAGGTGCGCGTCCCGCAGTCCGGGCCCTGGGTCGCGATCATGCAGGCGATGGGCGTGCAGCCCATGCCGATGCCCTATGAGCGGGTGTCCGTCGGCCTGAGGAACGGCACGATCGCGCTGGCCGAGAACAACTGGCCGTCCTTCGTGTCGTCCCGGCATTATGAGGTCGCGAAATACTTCAGCATGACCCGGCACTCCATGACCCCGGGGGTTCTGATCGTCTCGCGCCAGACATGGGACGGCTTCTCGAAGGAAGACCAGGCGATCGTGCGGGCCGCGGCCCGAGAGTCGGTCGATTACATCCGCAAGCTCTGGGACGAGAACGAACTGACGGCCTCGAAGGTATCGAAGGTGCTGAATGTCGAGATCGTCTCCGATGTCGACCAGGCATCGTTCATCGATGCGGTGGCGCCGGTCCGGGACAGGCAGATCGCCAACCCGAAGGCGCAGGACATGATCAGGCGTATCGCGTCGACACCCTAGGCCGCGTGCCCTAGGGACGCTCCAGCGCCCGCCACAGGTACCAGCTCGCCACCGTGCGGTAGGGCCGCCATTTCTCGCCGGCCTCTTCCAGGGCTTGCGGCGAGGGCAATGCGCTCCCAGGGAGGCATGGGCAGCCCGGTGCCGCCTGTACGAAACTTGCTCTGATGGTGCGCGGCCATTCCACCGCAGGCCGTGCGTGATTGTGAATTTGCTGACATAATGGCCTGCGACGGGAGCAGCAGAATGACTGAGATCATTTTTGTCGTCGAGGAGGCGCCGGAAGGCGGATACTCGGCTCGAGCCATCGGCGAGTCTATTTTTACACAAGCCGACTCTGCGACGGAACTGCATGCGCGCGTGCGAGATGCCGTGCAGTGCCATTTCGATGCTGGCATGGCACCCAAGTTGATCCGGCTTCATTTCGTAAAGGATGAAGTCATCGCTGCATGAAGCTGCCGCGTGATCTTTCTGGCTCGGTATTGGCAAAGGCGCTCGGCCGCGTTGGCTATCGGGTCGTTCGCCAGTCGGGAAGCCACGTCAGGCTGACCCATGACGGGCTCGAGCAGCATCATGTGACGGTTCCGGCTCATGATCCTTTGAAGATTGGCACTCTCGCTGCGATCCTCACCGATGTCGCGGCCCATCTGAAGATTGACCGGGACGAATTGGCTACGCGGCTGTTCGATTGAGAGTCTTGGCCTTGCTTTGAAAGCCAGCCTTCACTTCCGTTCCAGCGCCCGCCACAGGTACCAGCTCGCCACCGTGCGGTAGGGCCGCCATTTCTCGCCGGCCTTTTCCAGGGCCTGCGGCGAGGGCAATGCGCGTTTCTTGAAAGCCTTCGCATAGGCCTTGCGCAGGCTGTAGTCGTCGAACGGCAGTACGTCGGGGCGGCCCAGGCGGAACATCAGGAACATCTCGGCGCTCCACCGACCGATGCCGCGCACTTTTACCAGCCGCTCGATCAGTTCGGCGTCCTCGAGGCCGTGGGTCTGCTCCAGCGTCGGCAGTTCACCTGAAGCCACGCGGCGCGCGAGATCCTGCACCGCCAGCACCTTGGCGCGCGACAGGCCGCAGCCGCGCAATTTCTCGTCCGGCGTCGCCAGGATATGGCGCGGCGTAAAACCTGCCGTCGCGCGTGGATAGAGCGCCTCGACGCGGCCATAGATCGTGGCCGCCGCCTTGTTGGAAAGCTGCTGATAGACGATGGCCTCGGCCAGGGCGCCGAACACGCTGCGAGAGGCTTTCAGTTCCATGCGGAACGGCCCGATCGTCTCGATGATCCCGGCCAGCGCCGGGTCGGCCGCCTTGAGATGCGCGACGGCCCTGGCCGGGCGGAATGGAAGGCCGCTCATCGCGCCGCGAACAGCGGCCCGGCGCCGACTTCTGGCGCGCCCTCGATCTCCAGCATGCGCCGCTTGGTCGAGACGCCGCCATTGGCCGAGAAGCCGCCCATCTTGCCGTCGGCGCCCAGCACGCGGTGGCAGGGCACGATGATGGCGACGGGATTACGGCCCAGTGCCTGGCCGACCTCGCGCGATTCGTGCGGCACGCCGAGGCGCTTGGCGATCTCGCCGTAGGTCATGGTGCGGCCGGGCGGGATGGTGCGCGCCACCTCGTAGACCTTGCGGTGGAATTCCGGCGCGGCCTCGAGATCGAGCGGAATGTCGGCGAGATCGGCTGCCTCGCCATTCAGCAATCCCAGCACGCGCGCGATGGCGCGGCTGACGCCTGGCGGCGGCTCACCCTCGACCGCCTCGGGCCAGCGCCGCTGCACACGCTTGCGCGTGGCGTCGGCCGTCTTCTCCGGCAGTTGCAGCCCCGCGATGCCACGGCCGCTCCAGGCAAGGCCGCAGGTGCCGATCGGCGAGTCGAACAGGGTGAAACCTTGGCGGTTCGCGGCGGTGTTCATGGCGTCAAACTCCCTCTAACCGGACATCCCGTCAAGTGGGCCCTCGTCATCGAACTGGCACCGGAAGTGGATACATTGTGGGAGTCGAGTAGAGCCGGAGTTGTTTGGCTGGCCTATCCGCGAGCCGAGAGCAATGCCTGGCTGAAGGGGGGCGGCGGCGGAGGCAGATGAGTGCACCAACGCAGCCAACCATTTCGACCCCTCCGCTGCGACATCGCCTTTGCGCCTTAGCGTCCCGGAAAATGTCCCGCCGTGACCCGTCGTCGCTCGCATAGCCCCTCTGCCCGTGAGGCATTGGCAAGCGCCCGGACCGGGTGCTACCCCGGCAGCAGCGAATTGTGAGTGGGAGTACCCAAGATGACCGAAGCCTTCATCTGCGACGCCGTCCGCACCCCCGTCGGCCGCTACAACGGTGGCCTCGGCGCCATGCGGGTCGACGACCTGGCCGCCCATCCGATCAAGGCGCTGATGCAGCGCAACGCCAATGTCGACTGGGGCGCCGTGGATGATGTGATCTATGGCTGCGTCAACCAGGCGGGCGAGGACAACCGCAACGTGGCGCGCATGGCGGGGCTGCTGGCCGGCCTGCCGGTCGAGGTGGCGGGTGCCACGGTCAACCGGCTCTGCGGTTCCGGTCTCGAAGCGGCAGGCCACGCCGCGCGCGCGGTAAAACTCGGCGAGGCCGACATGATGATCGCGGGGGGCGTCGAGGGCATGACCCGCTCGCCCTACGTCATGGGCAAGCCCGAGGGCGCCTTCGACCGTTCGATGAAGCTCGAGGACACGGTGCTGGGCTGGCGCTTCGTCAATCCGCGCATGAAGACGGGCTACGGCGTCGACCCGATGGGCCAGACCGCCGAGAATGTCGCCAGCGAGCACCAGATCAGCCGCACCGACCAGGACGCCTTCGCCTACCGCAGCCAGCGCCGCTGCAAGGCCGCCCAGGACCGCGGCTTCTTCGACAGGGAAATCGTCAAGGTCTGCGTCAAGAAGGGCAAGACCGAGATCATCGTCGACAAGGACGAGCATCCGCGCGGCGACACCACGATGGAAACGCTCTCCAAGCTCGCCGCGGCCTTCCGCGAGGGCGGCTCGGTGACGGCCGGCAACTCCTCGGGCCTGAACGACGGCGCCTGCGCCATGATCATCGCATCGGAGGCCGCCGCCCGTGCCAATGGCCTCACCCCGCGCGCCCGCATCCTGGGCACCGTGTCAGCTGGCGTACCACCCCGCGTGATGGGCATCGGCCCGGTGCCGGCGACGCAGAAGCTGCTGGCCAAGCTCGGCATGACCATCAAGGACTTCGATACGATCGAGCTCAACGAGGCGTTTGCCGCCCAGGCCCTGGCCGTGCTGCGCCAGCTTGGCCTTGCCGACGATCAGGAGAACGTGAACCCCAACGGCGGCGCCATCGCCTTGGGCCATCCGCTCGGCGCCTCGGGCGGGCGGCTGATGATCACCGCGCTGAACCAGCTCGAAGCCACCGGCGGCAAGCGCGCGCTTGCCACCATGTGCATTGGCGTCGGCCAGGGCATCGCGCTCGCGCTGGAGCGCGTGTAGGTCTCGACACCGAGAACCTTTCTGAAGCGTGCGGCGCCCGCGCTTCGGTCGCTTCGCTTCCTGCAGCGCTACACGCCGCCAGCGCTGCGCCCAGGCGCGGCGCTTAAGCTGTCGCGTTGAGGTTGATGCCGCCCTGGCGCATCTCGGTCAGCATGCGCCGCCGGCTGCCGTCGAGATCGATGGCGGCGGTGGCCTCGACCACGACGGCGATGTCGAAGCCGGCCTGACGGCCGTCGATCGCGGTCCAGGCGACGCAGTAGTCGAGCGCCAGGCCGCAGATGATCAGTCGGGTGAAGCCGCGGGCCTTCAGGTAGCCGTCGAGGCCGGTACGGGTCATGCGGTCGTTCTCGCGGAATGCCGAGTAGGAATCGATGCCGGTGTGGTAACCCTTGCGGATCACCACCTGCGCCTTGGTAGCCTCGAGGCCGGGATGGAAAGCGGCACCCTCGGTGCCCTGTATGCAGTGGTCGGGCCACAGGGTCTGCGGGCCGTAGGGAAACTTGACGGTGCTGAAGGGCACGGCGTCGGCCCAGCTGCTGGCGAAGGAGGCATGGCCCGCCGGATGCCAGTCCTGGGTCAGGATGACGTGGTCGTGGCGGCCGATCAGGCGATTGACCAATGGCAGGATGCCGTTGGCGCCGGGCACGGCCAAGGCGCCGCCC
>JAUXRT010000526.1 GCA_030681635.1 Reyranella sp. | reverse complement strand
GAGCGTCGCAAAATATGGCTAAAAGCCCGGTGGGCAACTCCGCCCCGGACTCCGATCCAGCGCTCATGGGGGGAGAATATGGATCGGGTCCGGGGGGAGGCCAGCCGATAGTGCCTGTCGTCGACCGGCATGAACGTAATGCGCCAGCCGCATCAGGGTTGCGTCACCCTCTACAGGAACACGACAGGCTTGCCGCCGAGCAGGACGTGGCCCACCGCCTCATAATGCGCGCTGCGCGACTGGATCTGCTGGCTGAGCGTGTGCATGTCGCGAAAGCGGCGCTCGAACGGGCTGCCGGGAAAGATGCCGTCGACACCGCAGGCCTTGTAGACGACATCCGCCGTCTCGATGGCGGTGTGGATGGCGTGCGTGCAGCCCAGCCGCACCTTCGCGCGATCGGCAATCCCCATCGGCGCTTCTGGCCGCGCGCGCTCATACAGCGTCCCGACGATATCGAGCAGATAGGCGCGCGCCGCGCCCAGCCGCGCTTCCGTGCGTGCCACCTCGGCCTGCACCGTCGGACTGTCGGCCAGGCGGCCGAGGTTGCGCGGCGCCTTCTTGGTGGCGAGTTCGACCAGCGCGTCGAGCATGGCGCGCGCGATGCCCAGCGCCACGCCCGCCACGCCGACAGCATAGAGTCCGGCGTGCGTGAACGAATAAAGCGGCCCGGTCTCGCGCCGCAGCGCCGGATCCTCGCGCTGGCTGGAATAGGCTTCAGGAATGAACACCTCGTCGAACGTGTAGGAATCGGACGCCGTGCCGCGCAGCCCGATCGTGTTCCAGGTGTCGAGCAGCACCGCCTGCGATGCGGGCGCGAGCAGGATGCGCTGGCCCGGCCGGCCATAGCTGTTGAGGCGCAGCGCCCCGCCCTTCTCCTCCTCGACCAGCGCATGCGCGCCCATCCAGTTGGCGGCGCGGCAGCCGCTGGCGAAATCCCAACGCCCGCTGATGCGGTAGCCGCCCGGCACGGCGCGGGCGCGGGCCTCGTTGGGCGGCCCCCAGCTCACGACCGTGTGCGGATCGCGCCAGATTTCCCGCGCGACATCGAGCGCGATGTAGGCGCCGACCAGCGCCGAGCTGTTGCCGACGAACAGGTTCCAGGCGACCGAGGCATCGTGGCGCGCCACCTCCTCGACCGCTTCCATATAGGTGCCCGGCGTCACCTCCTCGCCGCCCGCTGAACGCGGCAGCAGCAGGCGGAAGAGTTTTGCGTCGTGCAGCACTGACAGCAGCGCCGGCGGCAGGCGGCGCGTGCGCTCGATCTCGTCGGACGCGGCGGCGATCGCGGGGCCCAGCAGGCGGGCGCGGGCAACAGGATCGTCTGGGGGATCGCTCAATAAGTGGTCGGCGCGCTCGAGACGGTCCATGCGCAGCCCTCTAGGGGAGAGTGTTCGCGCATTGCGGCTGAGGTGGGGGCGGGAGTCAATGACGGCGAGCCAGAGGCGATACCTAGCGCGGCGCGTTGAACTTGTACGACGCCTGCAGGAAGACGCCGTAGCGATCCATGCTGGCGTTCACGACATTGGTCGGCAGGTCGGCTTGCGCGGCGACATTGGTCCACATCGCCCAGTAGCGGCCGCCGACACCCACGGTGAAGGCCTCGGTCACGTCGTAGGAGGCGAGGAGTTCGGCCTGCACGCCGTTGCCCGTTCCCGACCAGGGAAAGTAGAGGTCGCGGGCGCGGTGGGCATCGAGCCCGTTGTAATTGACGTAGGGCAGGAAGGCGAAATCGCCGCCGAGCTTGAAGCGTTCCCAGAGGCGCGCCTCGGCCGAGACGCCGAGCCGTATCGACTGCCATTGGTCCATCTGGCTGACCAGGTTCTGCGTCGGCGGCGAGGCCGGCGAACAGGTGCCCGAGGAGGGTGCCACCAGCTGGTTGCAGCCCATGGCGTTCATGGTCGCCTGGTAGATGTTGTAGCCGACGAAGACGCCAACCTTGTGGTCGCGGCTCCGCATCAGATTGTAGCCGATGTCGCCGGTCAGGTAGGCGAGCGAGCCCACGAGGTCCGACTGGGTGACCTCGAAGCCCGTCGGGACAGCGGCGAGCGACGAGGGAAGGCCCCAATCCTCGTCGTACATCTGCCCGCCGGTGATGGCGCCGCCGCCGATGAAGCCCTTCACAAAGAGGCCGAAGGGCGCATCGACACGGCCGAAGAGTTCGCCCGAATGCGCCGTCATATTGTCGTAGCTCAGGCGCGAGACCAGCGAGTTGGGCGAGCCGTTGGAGTTCTGGTACGAGCCCGAACTGTACCAGTAGCGCGCGCCGGTCTCGAATTCCCAGCCCGGCATGAAGGGCGCTGCGGCCGGCTCGTCGTCGGCCGGCCGGTCGGACGAGAAGCCGGCGCCGAAGCGGTAGTTCAGGCCGATCTTCACGAGGTGGATGTTCTGCGTGATGCCCGAGGTGCCGGCGGAGGGGTTGTTGGTGACGCCGCCGTCGACCGTGACGGTGCTGGTCGGCGGCGCGCCCATGCCCATGCCGCCGAAGTGGAGGTAGTCGTATTCCATCTTGAGCGACCAGCTGGACGAGAGCGCATATTCGACGCCTGCGCCCACCGTCGCGCCCCACGCGCTGATCGAGGCGTTCGCCGGGCTGGCCTGCTCCGGCACGTCGGTGAAGGTGATGCCATTGTCCAGGAATCCCTGGTCCTGGCTGTTGACGGGATTGTTCTGGTTGATGGCGACGTCGGAGCGCATCCAGGCCGCACCGGCCTTGGCGAAGAGCAGTGTGCGGCCACGCGGTTCGGTGAGGACGCCGAAGCGGCCCGTCAGCGTCGCGACCTCGCGCGGCGTGACCTTGCAGTTCGACCCGACGGTCTCGCTCGACGATTGCAGGCAGGTGTTCATGCCGCTCGCCGCGATCAGGCTGGCGTCCGCCTCCAGGCCCAGGACCAGTTGCGGCCGGACCTGCCAGTTGTAGCCGAGTTGGACGCCGGCCAGGAAACCCGGCGTGTTGACGTTGCCGCCGAACAGGCCCGGCCCATCGGGATCGGAAAAGTTGGTCAGGCCCGACATCGCCCCGGCATGGCCGCCGACGTAGAAGCCCGTCCAGTCGTTCCGGGACTGCTGGGCGCCGGCCGGCGCGCCCGCAAGGAGTGTCAGGACGACGGCGGCCAGGATTGGGCAGTTGTTACGCATGATCATCTCTCTTCTCGTCGTCGCCGCGGCGGCGACATATAGCTAGGGGGCCGAATTCTTTGGTGACGGAATCTTGTCGCAGCGCCGCGAAACGGAATTCGCCGCCGGATGACAAAACGCTACGGCGCGCGATGTCCGGTGCTACACAGCAGGGAAACGGGGGAGACGGGATGGCGGCGGCCGCGAGGGGGCTGATCTTTATCGTCTGCGCAGCCCTGCTGGTGTCCGGCCTGTTCGGCAAGACTTTCAGCGAGGCCGAGCGCTACGGCTACCTCACCGACATCATGCCGGGCGACTGGGCCGCCACCAATGTGTGGCTGGACAGCACCGGCTGCACGCTCGCCCGTGGCACCTGGCTGGCGCTGTGCGAGGACGGAAGGCTGGTGCCGATCGGCGAGCGGGCGCTGGCCGACGATCCCGGCCATGCGCTGCTGCTCAATGCCTGGTCGGCGGCCACCGGCCGGCGCGCCACCCTGGCGGACGTGGCGCGGCTCAACACGCTCCTCAACACCCTGGGCCTGGTCACCTTGGCCGGCCTGCTGGTGGCCCTGCGCAACTGGGGCGCGGCGGCGGCGCTCCTGGTGCTGGGGCCGGCCGAGTATCTCTTCTGGATGGGGACCTCGCCGCACTGGAGCTACATCGGCATGGTGAGCCTGGCCGCCGTGTTGCCGCTGGCGCTGCTGGCGCGGGCCGAGGGCCTGCTGGGGCGGCGGGCCGCCGTGGCCTGGATCGGCGCCGGGCTTGTCTTCCTGGCGTGTGTTGCGCTGGTGCGCGAATCGATCGGCATCATGGGCCTGCTGATCTCACTCGCAGCACTTTGCTGGTCAGCCGTGAAGGCGCGGCGCTCAGCAACGAAGATCGCGGGCCTCCTGGCCGTTGCCGCGCTGTCGGTCGTGGCGTTCACGGCGCCGCGGCTGGCGGTCGCGGCGCGCGATGCCTCCTTCGACATGGTGGCGGCCGAGCGGCTGGAACGCCACGGACTTTCGCACACGCTCTATCTCGGCCTGGGCTTCGTCGAGAACAAGCTCGGCCTCATCTACGACGACGACTTCGGCTACGAGAGCGCGCGCAGGATCGTGCCGGACATCGTGCCCCTCTCGTCGGACTACTTCCGGCTGATGTGGAAGCTCTATCTCGGATACATCGCCCAGGATCCCATCGAGGTGGCGCGCATCTACCTCGTGAAGGCGGGGCTGATGCTGGAACGGCCGACGATCCATCCCGGCCCGCCGCTCGGTGTCGTGATCGCCGTCGCGGTGCTGCATTTCCTCGCCCTCTCGGCATTCGGCTGGTGGCGGCGCATCGGGTTCAGCCAGGGCCTGGTCGTCGAGGCGGTGGCGCTCGCCTTCCTCGGCCTGTTCATCGCGCAAGGCGTGGTGGCGCTGCCCAGCCATATGTACATCGTGCCGGCCAATGCCCTCGTGCTGGTGCTGGCGGGCGTGATCGCCGAATCAATCCTGCGCGCGCTCCTGTCTTGCGGTAGCCTTGTCCTCCATCGCGCGTCATCCCGTGCGGACCACAGAGGGATCCGATCATGAAGACCGTCAGCCGCATCTACGACACCCATGCCGATGCGCGCGCGGCCGTCGGCGCGCTGGAAGCATCCGGCGTGCCGTCCAGGGACATCAGCCTCGTGGCCAACAAGTGCGTCAGCGCCGAGCTCGACGCCGTCGACAAGTTCCCCGACGCGGCCACCGGCATCGGCCTCGGCACGGCGCTGGGCGGCGGCGCCGGGCTGCTGGCCGGCCTCGGCATCCTGACCATTCCTGGCCTCGGTCTGGTGGTGGCGGCGGGCTGGCTGGCGAGCATCGCCGTCGGCGCAGCGGCCGGCGCCGCGGCCGGCGGCATCGTGGGCGCGCTGATCGATGCCGGCCTGCCGAAGGAGCACGCCGACGTCTATTCGGAAGCCGTGCGGCGCGGCTGCACCCTGGTGAGCGCGCGCGTGCCCGATAACGAGAGTGCCAGTATCCAGGCGACCCTCGACCGCTACGGGCCGGTCGATCCGGTGCAGCGGGCCAGCGACTATCGCCGCGACGGCTGGACCTGCTTCGATCCCAAGGCGGCGGCCTATACGCCGAGCGAGACCGAGATCGAGCGTATCCGCCGCGGCGGGACGGCCTAGAGCACGGACATGACCAAGGTGAGTACGGGAATTTCGGCTTCCACCAGGAGCCTGCTGCGGCTCCTCGGCTATGCCTGGATCGTGGGGCTGGCGATGCTGATCGTCGTGATCGCCGGCGTCGACTGGCTTTCAGACTTCCGCAACGGGCCGCATGTCGACTTCAGCCAATGGACCTACCTCGAGCTGATCGCCTGCTTTGCCCCCGGCGTTCTGGCTGTCGTGATCGCGGGCCGGAGCGGCAAGCGCTGAGCCCATGAAAAAAAGACTCTCCGCACTGGGCGCCGCTGGAAGCAGATGGGCTGACCTCGCCCTTCTTCTTCTCTCCCTGGTCCTCGCCTCCGGAACGGTCGCCTGGGCCGCGGGTGGCGCCCATATCGTCGATGATTCGGAGGTCGTCGATCCCGGCACCTGCCAGCTCGAGACCTGGGTGACGGGCTACACCGTGGAAGTTGGCGGCGGCTACGCCAATGCCACCGGCACCTGCACGATGTCCTCCCTGCCCCGGCTCGAATTCGGCCTGCAGTTCCAGAACGTCTGGTTCGGCGGCTCGAGCAACAACGAGCAGCTCCTCGGACCGGCACTCAAGGTCAACCTGATCCCGGAGGACAAGGGCGTCGGCCTCGGTCTTGCCTTCAACGGCGGCGTCAACATGTCGACCGGCGAGTTCGAGCTCGGCACGCTGGTCGTGCCGGTGTCGATCCCGCTCAACGACAAAGCGCGGATCAACCTCAATGCCGGCTGGCAGTACATTCGCATTGCCAATTCCACGAGCGGCCTCTTCTATGGCGCCCAGATCGAAACCAAGATCGGCTGGGAGGAAGTCAGCCTGATGCTGGAAGTGTTCGGCCGGCAGCCCGGCTACACCGGCACGCAGATGGGCGTGCGCTGGCGGCCGAACGACGGCGCGCTCGAATTCGATCTCCTGGCCGGCAGCTTCTTCGACAATGTGAACGGCAAGTTCTTCACCGTCGGCGTCACCTTCCGGTACTAGGCCGTCAGGTACCGCAAAAAGTCTTGTAGCCGCTCTGGTCGCCGACCGGCGGCTCGGCGTAGGCCGCGAATTCCGGCCGCTCGTCGAAGGGTCGCGCCAGCACCACCATCATCTCCTCGAACGGCGCATAGTCGTCGCGTTCGATGGCGGCGGCCAGCACCGCCTCGACCAGATGGTTGCGCGGAATGTAGATCGGGTTCGTCGCCTGCATCGCGGCGCGACGGGTGGCGCCATCCTGCGATTCGGTTGCCAGGCGCTGGCGCCAGCGCACCGCCCAGGCATCGAAGGCGGCGGGATCGAGGAACTGGTCGCGCACGCCCCTGTCTGCGGCAGGGTCGGCCGCCGCATCGCCGAGGCGCCGGAAGGTCAGTGTAAAATCGGCCTGGTTCGCGGCCATTGCCTTCAGGAGATCCTCGGCCAGTGCCGCGTCGCCCTCCTGCTCGGTGAAGAGACCGAGCTTGCGGCGGAGCCCGCCCAGCAGGGCCGCGGCATAGCGCGGCTGGAAGGTCGCCAGCACCTCGTTGGCGATGGCGAGGCCCGCCTCGCTCTCGTCGGCCAGCAGCGGCAGCAGGGTCTCGCCGAAACGCGCCAGGTTCCACGGCGCGATGCGCGGCTGGTTGGCGTAGGCATAACGTCCCTGGGTGTCGATCGAACTGTAGACCGTGGCCGGGTCGTAGGCGTTCATGAAGGCGCAGGGGCCGTAGTCGATGGTCTCGCCGGCGATCGACGTGTTGTCAGTGTTCATGACGCCGTGGATGAAGCCCACCAGCAGCCATTGCGCGATGAGTCTGGCCTGGCGGTCGATCACCCGCTCGTAGAGCGCGCGATAGGGCTGGGCTTCGGCACGGGCCTCCGGGTAGTGGCGGTCGATCACATGGTCGGCCAGCAGCCGCAGCGCCTCGACGTCGTCGCGGGCGGCGAAGAACTGGAAGGTGCCGACGCGGATGTGGCTAGACGCCACGCGGGTCAGCACCGCGCCCGGCAGCGCGGCCTCGCGCCACACCGGCTCGCCGGTGCTGACGGCGGCCAGCGAGCGCGTGGTGGGAATGCCCAGCACGAACATCGCCTCGCTGACGAGGTATTCGCGCAGCACCGGGCCGAGGGCCGCCCGGCCGTCGCCACGGCGCGAGAACGGCGTCGGGCCGGAGCCTTTGAGCTGGATGTCGCGGCGCACGCCGTCGCGATCCACCACCTCGCCCAGCAGGAGGGCGCGGCCGTCGCCAAGTTGCGGCGAGAAGCCGCCGAACTGGTGGCCGGCATAGGCGAGCGCGATCGGCGTAGAACCCGACGCCACTCGTTTGCCGGCCAGGATTTCCACGCCCTCGGGTGAGGCCAGCACGTCGGGATCGAGCCCGAGCTGGCGGGCCAGCGCATGATTGAGCTTCAGCAACCGCGGCGCCGCGACAGGCGTTGGCGCCAGCCGGGCATAAAACCGCTCAGGCAGGCGGGCGTAGCTGTTGTCGAACGGAAAACTGGTGTCGATTGCCATTTCTAGATTATCCCATGCCGGCACCCGGCGGACCAGCCGGCTGCGGCTTTAGACATCGTTGCTCGACCAGCGCAATTCAATGAGGATCGGGCATGACCAAGCGTAATCCTCCGCGTCGCGATTTCCTCCGCAGCAGTGCCGCCGCCCTCGCTGGCGTCGCAATGACAGGCGAATCCCTCGCCCAGGCGCCTGCCCCCCAACCGGCCATCACCGGCGGCAGCGAATCGGCCTTCCCGTCGGCCGACGCTCCCGGCTCAAACGACGGTGGCTACAACATTCTCTTCATCCTGACCGACCAGGAACATTACATGGGGCCGGGCTGGCCGGTGCCGCTGCCCGGCCACGAGCGACTGCGCCGCACCGGCACCTATTTCGAGAACCACCAGATCGCGGCCGACATGTGCTCGGCCTCGCGCGCGGTGATCTACACCGGCCTGCACATGCCGCTGAACGGCATCTTCGACAATGCGGGCGTCCCCTACATGAAGAGCCTGGATCCCAAGCTGCCGACCATCGGCAAGATCCTGCGCAAAATGGGCTACTACACCGCCTACAAGGGCAAGTGGCACCTGAACGGCGCGATGGCGATGGAGAACCACGCCAACGACATCAAGGCGCTGTTCGAAACCATGATGGACCGCGACTACGGCTTCTACGACTACACCGGCGTCGGCGACTTCATCGAGGGCGCGCGGGGCGGCTATCAGTACGACCAGATCACCACGGCGCAGGCGGTGCAGTGGCTGAAAGCCAAGGGCCGGCCGATGACCGACAAGCGCCAGCCCTGGTATCTCGCCGTCAACCTGGTGAACCCGCACGATGTGATGTGGGTGAACACCGACACGCCGGGCCAGCCGCCGAAGCAGGCAGTCGAGGCCAAGCTCGGCATCGCCTTTCCGCCCGACGACACGCTCTACAAGCAGCAATGGAACGAGATCCCGCTGCAGAAGAGCTGGCGGCAGTCGCTCGACACGCCCGACCGCGTGCCGGCGCATCGCATCTATCACGCCGCCAACGGCATCCTGACGGGTCTGATCCCGCAGGAGGAAAGCCGCGTCCGCCTGCGCCAGAACTACTATTTTAACGCCATCCGCGATGTCGACCAGCAGATCGTGCAACTGCTCGACCAGCTCGATCGCCTCGCCCTCACCGACAAGACCATCGTGATCTTCTCCTCGGATCACGGCGAGCTGCTGGCCAGCCACGGCGGGCTCTCGGGCAAGGGCACCACGACCTACCGCCAGCAGAACCACGTGCCGATGATCGTCGTGCATCCCGAGACGAAAGGTGGGCAACGCTGCCTCGAGACGACGTCGCATCTCGATTTCGTGCCCAGCATCGTTTCCATGACCGGCAAATCCACGGCGCCGGTCGCCGACACGATGGCACGAATGAAAGGCCGGGATTTCACGCCGCTGCTGCGCCAGCCGGTCAATCCCGCGTTCAGCCGCAGCCGCGGCGGCGTGCTGTTCTGTTATAGCCAGCTCATGGTGCACGACCCGAAGTTCACCAGGACGCTCTACGAGACGCTGCAGGACAAATCGATCGCCCGCTCGGACCAGTTCCAGAAGATCGAGTCGTTCCCGGTCGACTGGCCGCTGCGCGTCTGCATCCGTGCCGTCACCGACGAACGCTACAAGTTCGCCCGCTATTTCTCGTTCCGCGACTTCAACACCCCCGCGACGTTGGCCGATCTGCGGGCCAGGAACGACCTCGAACTCTACGACCTGCGCAACGACCCCGACGAGGTCGTGAACCTCGCCTACGATTTCGAGAAGAACCGGGACCTGATCGCCACCATGAACGCCAAGCTGAACGCCCTCATCGCCCGCGAGATCGGCACCGACGACGGCAGCTTCATGCGGCTGAAAGACTGGATCGACTGGGACAAGGCCGGCCCGACTGCGGTAAACATCTGAGCATCATGACCGGCACGATCCGCGCCCTCGCCTCGCTTTGCCTGCTGCTGGCGCTTGCCATCACCCTGCCGGCCGTCGCGGCGCCGATCGACGACGCCAACGCCGCCTACCAGCGCGGCAACTTTGCCGCGGCCGAGAAGATCCTGCTGCCGCTCGCCGAGAGCGGCAACGCCTATGCGCAGTACCGGCTGGGCCAGGTCTATGCCGAGGCGACCGGCGAACTCCGCAGCATCGAGGAAGCCGCGAAGTGGTTCGAATCGGCGGCGCTGCAGGGCCAGCCGCATGCCCAGTACAAGCTCGGCATCCTCTACGTGAACGGCAACGGCGTCTCGAAGGACTTCGTACAGGCCTATATGTGGCTGAGCCTCAGTACGCGCAGCGTCGCCGGCAGCGGCTCCGAGGCCGTGCGGCAGCGCGACCTGGTCGCGGCGCGAATGTCGTCCTCGCAGATCGCCGAGGCGAAGAAGCTGGTGCAGAAATGGCGACCGATGAAGTTCGAAACCGAAATGGCGCCGCAGCGCTAGAGTCTAGAAGGCATCAGGCCAGCGCTGCGTGAGCGCCGCCACCATGTCGTCCACCCTCGCAGCCAGAAGACGCTCGCCCTTGAAGGCCGTGGCGCGCGTGGCGTCGCCGGTGGCGGCGGTCTTCTCGAAATCACCCTCGGGTGCGAGGCGGTTCATGCGCACGCTGCGCGGGTCCAGGGCCAGCATCACCGACGTCTCACGCTCGTCGGCGTGGCCGCCGTCGCGATTGTCGAACAACGGCTCCGCCGTCGCGCCGAGCAGCCGCATGTGCAGCACCGCGACCTCGCCCAATTCGGCCGCGACCTCGTCGAGCGGCGCCTCGGTCGAGACGCCGGTGTTGAGGATCGCGATCCGCCGCACGCCGTGGCCGCGGAGATTGCCCAAAAGTTCGCGCATCAGGGCCTTGAAGGTATCGGCGCCGAGATGCTGGCTGCCGGCAAACGAGGTGAAGGCGGGATAAAAGCCGAAGCCCACGACCGGCGCCGCCACCACCGGCAACCGCTCGATCAGCCGTTGCGCCAGTGCCCGGGCCGTCAGCGCATCGGTCTTGAGCGGCAGGTGCGGACCATGCGCCTTGGATGCAGCCCCCACCGGCACCACGACGACGGCGCCGCCATCGAAGCGCGCCTTGGCCTCCTGCCAGGTGAGGTCTTCAAGCCATGCGCCGCGCTCGATTGTCATAGGTCGATGCTTAGCACAGCTCAGGGACCCCACGGCAACGGCACGCGCTTCGGCGGCCGGCCGGGAGGACCCATGACGATCATCTTGCGCCAGCGCGCGTCGGGCGCGGAGTCGTCGAGCACGATGCGGCCACCCACCATCGCGACGCCGAGGTCGCGCCAGATGGCGGCGAGGTCGATGGGCCGGGCACTCACGACATAGCGGTCGATCAGGCGGCGCAAGGCCGGCGTTCCGATGGCGCGGTCGCAGATCGCCGCATAGGCGTCGAGCGTCGCACGCTGCGAGCCGTCGAGCCCGCTCCACAGCACACCGCCGAGGCAATCTTCCAGTCCCTTGGCGCCGTCGGTGGCGCGACGTATCTCGACGTCGGCCAGCAGCATGAAGAGCGCGCCGCCCCAATAGTTCTCGCGGCCCGAGGCCTCGCCCAGCCCGCGCGCGAAGGCCGGCGCGCCCTGCGGCATGTTCATGACCCATTCGCGCCACACTTCTTCTTCGGTCTTCCAGCCGGCGCGGGCGCGGATGATCGGCTCGACGTAGGTGGCGGCGCCTTCCATGAACCAGGTGCCCCGGCCGCGGATGAACGCCATGCCGGTATGCATCAGCTCGTGCACCAGCACCCAGTCGTCGAACAGGCGGCGCTGGTCCATGTCGGCGCCGACCTCGATCATGACCGTCGGCCCGCCGCCGGGCACGGTGCGGCCATAGCCGATGCCGCGGCGTGACGGCACCGGCACGAGGACCAGCAGCATCTGCCGGGCCGTAAAACCCTGCCAGTAGTTGGCCTCGGCCTCGGCCGTGCGCCGCACCCAATCCAGAAGTTCCACGCGCTGCCTGGCGCTAAAACCATCGAGCATCGCGAGCCGCAACACGCCCTGCCCTCTTGTTTCTCCAGCTCGCAGGGAGCCCGGCAGCGGCACGGCAAGGTCCTGCAGGTCGAGACGACCCAGCACGGTGTAGCCCGCAAAGCGTATGGTCGTTCCCGCGAGACGCCACGCGTCGCCCGCCCGCGGCAGGCCTGAGGCGAACACCAGGCCTGGTGCGGCGGTCATGCGGATGTCGATGGTCGGCAGATGGGTGTAGCCGAAGGGTTCCAGCAGCCAGCCCGACAACAGGGAGATCACGCCCTCGCCGCGCTGCTGCGCCTTCGACGGGGCATCGACGGCGCGGGCATAACCGGTGAGATCGTAGCGATAGCGCGCCTCGACGAGGCCAGCCACCGGCTCGACCCGCCAGCCGCCCGGCGCGATCGGCTGCGAGCCGCCCGCCCCGTCGCGAAACGACAGGACCTTGGACACGGAGACATCGCCTTCGGCCTGGAAGGTGAGCGCGCCCACTGAGCGGCAGCGATAGGTGACGTCGAGTTTCAGCCCGTCGCTCTGCGTGAGGCTGCCATCGACGGTGCAGTCTTGAGCCCACACAGGTGCGGACAGCAGCATGGCGACGATCACGGTCCGCAGGAGCATGGCCGACGCTAGCATGTGCTAGGCTGGCGGCAATGAACACGGTCGTTCACGTTTTACGGCGCATGGGCGGCCGCGCCACGACGCTGCTGCCCTTCTCGCTGCTCCTGGGCCTCCTCTTCCAGGACTTCGCCGCCGCGATGCGGCCGCTGCTGATGTCGCTCGCGGTGATCCTGCTGATGCTGGCGCTGGCCCGCACCGACTGGGACCGGCTACGCGAGCTGCTGAAACGTCCGGGCCTCGCGATCACGCTGTCGCTCCTGAACCTGATCGCGGTGCCGCTGGTCGTCTGGCCGATCTGGCAATCGCTCGGCCTGTGGCCGGGCCTGATCGCCGCCCTTTGCCTCAGCGCCATGGCGCCCGGCATCATCTCGGCCGCCACGACCGCCACCTTCCTGCGTCTCGATTCGTCCCTGGCCCTCCTGATCTCGCTGCTCACCAACGTCCTCGTGCCCGTCACCCTGCCGCCGCTGGCGCTGTGGCTGCTGGGCCTCGACCTCAAGATCGGCCTGCTCGACCTCAGCCTTCGGCTGGCCCTCATCGTGGTGCTGGCGCTCCTGGGCGCCCTCGCCATCCGCCGCTGGCGGGGCCCGCGCATCGCGCAGGAAGGCGCGACGCTCGATGGCCTGTCGGTCGTCGTCCTCATGATCTTCGCCGTCCCGCTGATGGACGGCGTCGTGGCCCGCGCGCTGGCCGAACCGGTGAAGCTCGCGGGCTTCATCGCCGGCGCCTTCGCCGGCATGGTCCTGTGCAATCTCGTGATGGCCGCGGCCACCCTGCCCTTCCTCGACCGCCGCACCGCGCTCACGGCGGGCTACTGCTCGGGCGGCCGGCACAATGCGCTCCTGATGGCGGTGCTGCCGGTCACGGCCGATCCCGACATCTTCCTGTTCATCGCCGCCGTGCAGTTCCCGATCTACATGATCCCGACGTTGCTGCAGCCGCTCTATCGCCGCCTGCTCAAGCCCGCATAGAAGCCCGCCAGCAGGTCGAGCACGTCGTACACGGGAAGACCGAGCGCCTGCTTCAATGCCGCCTTGTACGGCGGCAGGTTGGTGCATTCGAGCACGACGGTGTCGATGCCGGGATGCCGGGCCACGAGATCGCGTCCCGCCGCGACCACTTCGCGCTCCACCACATCGCGATCCAAAGTGAGACCGTTCCCCAGAAACGTCGCCGCAAACGAACTGTCCTCGGGCAATCCCACGAACGGC
>JAUXRT010000372.1 GCA_030681635.1 Reyranella sp. | reverse complement strand
GTCGGTGGCGAAGCCGCAGCGCGGCGCGAAGCTGCAGCCCGGTGGCAGGTCGAACAGCGACGGCACCATGCCCTTGATCTCGTTCAGTCGTGCGCGCGCGCCGTTGCTCTGCGCCGCGGCGTCGAGATGCGGGATCGAGCCCAGCAGGCCCTTGGTGTAGGGGTGGCCGGGATTGTCGAACAAGTCGGCGGCGGCAGCCTCCTCGACCTTGCGGCCGGCGTACATCACCACGACGCGGTCGGCGTTCTCGGCAACCACGCCCATGTCGTGGGTGATCAGCACGATGGCGGTGCCGTAGGTCTCCTGCAGCTCGCGCATCAGGTCGAGGATCTGGGCCTGGATGGTGACGTCGAGTGCCGTGGTCGGCTCGTCGGCGATCAGCACCTTGGGATTGCAGGAGAGCGCCATGGCGATCATGACGCGCTGGCGCATGCCGCCCGACATCTGGTGCGGGTAGGCATGGACGCGGCGCTCGGGCTCGGGGATGTAGACGCGGCGCAGCATTTCGACGGCGCGGTCCATCGCCTCCTTGCGCGACAGGCCCTGGTGGAGCGCGATCGCCTCGCTTACCTGGCGGCCGATGGTGAACAGCGGATTGAGCGAGGTCATCGGCTCCTGGAAGATCATCGAGATCTCGTTGCCGCGGATGCGCTCCATCTCGGGCTCGCTGAGCTCGAGCAGGTTTTTGCCCTCGAAGCGGATGGCGCCGCCGACGATGCGGCCGGGCGGGTTGGCAACCAGGCGTAGAATCGAGAGCGCCGACACGCTCTTGCCGCAGCCCGATTCGCCCACCACGCCCAGCGTCTCACCGCTCTTCAGCGCATATGACACGCCGTCGACGGCACGCACGGTACCGACTGCCGTGAAGAAATGGGTTTGTAGCCCGTCGACCTCGAGGATTGCCTGCGCCGCCATCGACTCCCTGGATTTTATCGTGTTAGCCTTGGTCCACAAAGAAGATGGACAAGCCATCAGAGCATACTGTGCTCGGTCTGCAAAAGACCAAATGGGAGGAAGTGCGATGCAGGAGAAAGATTCCAAGCGTCCTCGCGTAAACCGTCGAAGCTTCGTCAAGGGTGCCGCAGCCATGGGCGCCATGAGTGGCGCCGGCGCCTTCGGCCTGCCGTTCCACGCCTGGGCGCAGGGCGTGCCCATGGAATACGACGGCTCGAAGTTCCAGCTGAAGGCCGCGGAGCCCAATGCCAAGTCGGGTGGCGTGCTGAAGTACGGCATCACCAGCCGGCCGCCGCATTTCGACTTCCACCAGTCGGGCACCATCAACAGCCTGGGCAGCCAGGGTTGCATGTTCGACAACCTGATCCGGCGCGATCCGCGCGACAGCGGCAAGACCATCATTCCTGATCTCGCCCATAGCTGGGAGATCGCGAAGGACGGCAAGACCTACACCTTCATGCTGCGCAAGGACGTGCAGTTCCACGACGGCGCCGAGATGACCTCGGACGACGTCAAGGCAACCTTCGATCGTATCGCCAAGCCGCCGCAGGGCATCAGCATTCCGCGCAGCACGCTGTTCGCGGCGGTGAGCGAGATCACCACGCCCGACAAGTACACGGTGCAGTTCAAGCTCGCCGAGTCCCGGCCGCCTGCCTTCATCATGGGCGCGCTCGCCAGCGGCTGGAACGGCATCGTGCGCAGGAAGACGCTGGAGGACAACGGCTACAACCTGCGCCGCGTCGTCGACATCCCCGGCACCGGCCCGTTCAAGAGCCTGCGCCGCGTCGAGAACGAAGTCTGGGCGATGGAGAAGTGGAAGAACTACTGGAACAAGGGCCTGCCCTATCTCGACGGCATCGAGTTCTATCATGCGCTCCCGTTCTCGCCCGAGCTCGGCTCCGCCCTGCTGTCGGGGCGCGTCGACTATGCCCGCCTGCTCGATCCGGGCTCGCTGCGCAAGGTCAAGGCGACGGCCGGCATGTCCGGCACCGACTTCTACCAGAGCGTCATCCAGGCGACCTGGATGAACAACAAGAAGAAGCCGATGGACGATCCCCGGGTGCGCCGCGCCTTCCACCTCGTGCTCGACAAGCCGGTGCTGGTCGACGTGGTGAAGGACATCGCGCCGATGATGGTCGGCGGCTTCATCTATCCGTTCTCCGAGTTCGCCACGCCATTGCCGGAACTCGGCAAGCGGCTGGGCTACCAGGCCGACCAGAGCGCCTCGGTCAAGGAGGCCAAGGCGCTGATGAAGGCGGCGGGCTACGAGAAGGGCATCACCGGGCTCGACTACCTCGTGCGCGAGGTCGCGAGCTTCAAGCTGTGGTCGCAGGCCGTCCAGGCGATGCTGCAGCAGACGCTCAACGTCCAGTGCAACATCCGCACCGCCGTCGAATCGGTCTGGTTCGACGACATCCGCACCGGCAAGTTCGACCTCGCCATCGGCGCCATCGTGTCGACGCTGCTCGACCCGTCCGACTATTTCAATGCCTGGTACGGCAAGGGCGGCCCGCAGAACTACTCCGGGTGGGAGAATCCGAAGTTCCTGGCGCTGCTGCCGCAGATCGACCGCGAGGTCGACCCCAAGAAGCGTCTCGACCTGGTCCGCCAGGCCGAGGCCATCATGGAGGAAGATCCCCCGCTGCTGCCGATCTCATGGGAGAAGATCAACGACGGCTGGTACAACTACGTGAAGGGCCACAATCCGAAGGATTACTTCGGCATCTATGACG
>JAUXRT010000519.1 GCA_030681635.1 Reyranella sp. | reverse complement strand
AAAGGACCCGCTGATCAAGCGCGAGACCCTCGAGCTGGTGCGCGCCTACTACAAGATCCGGGAAGCCCGGGTGCGCAAGCGCATCTTCGAAATGGTCAAGGCCGTGGGTGCCGCCAGCCATGCCGAAGCCCTGGGCGGCCGCAAGAAACGTTGATTTGAGCCGTCGGTCATCCGATCCGGGGCACGGCACAATGGCAGGTGTCGCTCGGATCGGGCATAAGCGGCGCAATGGCACCCAAGCAGAAATCGAGAAGAAAGCCGCAGGAAAGCGGTGCGACGCGTGCGCGACCGGGACCACGAAAGCAAACCCGCGCCCGCGCGGCCCTGCCGCCGCCACTGACACTTCAGCAGGAGCTGCTGTTGATGGCCCGAAGCGGCCTGCGATCGGCTCGCCAGGCGGTCATGGCACTGGTCGTCCTCGCCTTGCTCGCCGGCATTGCGCTCGGCGTGTGGTCGCTGCGGCCGACGCCGACCTATTCGTCGGCGGACCTGACAGCGGGCTCGCCTTTCGACGTTACCTTCCGAGTGGAGAACAAGAATCCCTGGTTCGCGCTCTCGAACCTCAGGATCAGCTGCGTTCTTGACCATGTTCGCGCCTCGGGGATACCGCCGACCCTGATCGGCGCCAACGATGTACGGTTTCAGGCCGGCAACGGCTCGGGACTCGAACCCGGTGAATCCGCGACCTTCACCTGTCCTTTTCGGACGCTGATCGGGCACCCGATCAACGACGATCCCGCCATCGCGCAGCGCGCAGAGATCTACTTTCGCGGTGAGTACGAAGTGCCGCTGCTCGGCTCCTTCCGGATGAGCGACAACAGCGTACCCTTCTTCCTCAACACCCGCGTGTTGCCGCCCCGGTGGACCAGCAAGCCGTAAGGATCGTTGAGGTCTTTGCAGTACGACTGTGCAAACGCGGCATCAGAGGTAGGTTTCTGCCGCAAACCTGCCGCAAGCTGCGACTAAGCCTCGTTTGACGCGATCTTCGCTTAACGCGATTTGCAAGGAAAATGGCGATCAGGGGACCGATATTGCAGGCCATGGGGGTCGGATTACTGCTCTTGTCGGGGTGCGATGTGGCTCGTAGTGCGCGAAGCGACCTGGCTTCGCTGATAGCGCCTCCTCCCAGTCCGACGTCGCGTAAGGCAGCGCCGGCTCAGCCGTCTAAAGGGCTGCCGGCTCAAGGGCCTGCGACCTCTGCCGCTGAAACGGCCGCGAAGAGTTCACCGGCTTTCGATCTTGCCGGTATCGGCGAAGACAGGCTTCTGGCCTCGCTCGGCCCCCCGACAAGCGAGAAGGACCACCCACCCGGGAAGCAATGGCATTACCGCGACGGCAAATGCACCCTGGATGTCCAGCTCTATCCGGACGTTCAGACGAAGCAGTTCAGCACTCTGGCGTACAAGGTGAAGAGCGATGACAACACAGACGAAGGACAACGTCTCTGCTTGGCCCGGCTCCAATCCCGGCTTCAAGCCGGAAGCAGGTAACGCCGAGGGCCGGCAAATTCGTCTCGCCTTCGTCGAGGACGACGACGACTATCGCGAGGCTGTGACCGGCGAGCTGGGAGACCATGGCTTTGCGGTCGAAAGCTACGCCGACGGGCTAGCCCTGCTCGATGCCTTCGCTGGGGGGGCCGAGGCCGAGATCATCCTGCTCGACTGGAACCTGCCCAACGTATCGGGGATCGACCTCCTGCCGAAGCTTCGTCGCAGAGGGATCGTGTTGCCCGTCGTTTTCCTCACCGGGCGCTCGCAACCGGTTTACGAGAAGCTCGCCCTGGATCGAGGGGCGCTCGATTTCGTCGACAAGGGCCGCGGCATCCCGATTCTGGCGCAGCGGCTGAGGTTGATCGCCGAAGCGGCCAAGAAATCATCTGAGCCGGAATTGGAGGCCAACTTCCATTGCGGCCGCCTGGTGCTCAAGCCTGGCGTGAGCCGCGCCTTCTGGGATGACGCCGACCTCAATCTCACGATCACCGAATTCAAGATCGTGCATCTCCTGGCCGCCAGTATCGGAAGCTACGTGACGTATCGCGCCGTCTACGATTGCATGCACTATGTGGGATTCATCGCTGGGAGCGGCGAAAATGGCTATCGAACCAACGTCCGCTCCTGCATCAAGCGGATACGCAACAAGTTCCGTGCGATCGATCCCGACTTCACCGAAATCGACAATTATCAGTCCTTTGGCTATCGCTGGGGCAAGAGCTAGCGCCCGTTCGCGGAGCTGGTGGTCGCGGCTGCGCCGGCTCGCCGCGTCGCTGACGCTCCAGCTGGTGGCGCTGGTCGGCATCTTCGTGGCGCTGCCGGTGGTGCTCTACTTCCAATTCGAGAGCGCCGACCGGCAGACGCGCGCGTTGGTGACGCGTGCCATCCAGGATCGCAGCAGCCTGATTGCCGACGCGCTCAGGCCGGTGCTGAAGGCGGCCGACACCGCGTCGCCGCTGGCGCTCAACGAGGCACTGGTCAGGTACGGCAGTGACGGCACGGTGCTGAAGCTGATGTTCCAGCCGACGGCCGAGCGCAAGTCGGGCCGCTTCTTTCTGGTGGCTTCGGCGCCTCAGCTTCAGCGCGATGCCGTGACGGCCGAACTCGAGGAGCTCGACCAACGTGGAATCCTGAAACGCCTTTCCCAGGTCTGCGCATGGGATGCCACCGACGAGATTCGCTACCGGCAGCGCGACGGCAGCGTTGAGCTCCTGACCTCGATCATTCCCATTCAGGCCGACAACGGCTGCTGGGTGTTGACCTCGACCCATGTCACGTCGGAGTTCCTCAATACCTCGATCGGCCGGCCATACTGGGAAACGCGAGAGATCCGCGTCGCGGCAATCATCTACTTTGTCGTCGCCGTGCTGGCGTTTCTCGTGGCGTTCAGTATCCGGCGGAGCCTCCGCCGCTTCAGGTCGGTCGCCAACGAGATCAGCCAGGGCCGCATCGGCGACGATGCCTTCGCCCGGCGCAACGTCGTGCCCGAACTATCGACCGTGGCGGCCGACTTCGACAAGCTGGTGCACGATCTGCGGCGCGTATCGCAGCAGATCCGGCAATCCGCCGAGGACAATGCGCACTCCTTCAAGACGCCGCTTGCCGCCATCCGGTCGGCGCTCGCGCCGGTGCGGCGCGCCGTTCCGGAGAACGATGCCCGCGCGCGACGAGCCATCGAGATCGTCGATTCCTCCCTGATGCGGCTGCTTGCCCTGGTGAATGCCGCGCAGAGCTATGACATCGGCACTGCGGAGATGCTCGAAGCGCCCCGCGTGCCGACTGACGTCGCGCAGACGGTCGACGACGCCGTTCGTCACTTCCGTGAAATCCTGTCCAGCCGCAATATCCACCTGATCCGCCGGCTCGGGGAGGGCGCCGTGGTGCGCGCCGGTCGGGGCATGCTCGAGCTGGTGGTGCAGAACGTGCTTGAGAACGCCATCAGCTTCTCGCCACCGGGAAGCACCATCGCGACAACGCTGACAGCCAACGAGGAGACCGTCGAACTGAGGATCGACGACGAGGGGCCGGGAATCGATCCGGTCAAGATCGACCATGTTTTCGAGCGCTACTTCTCCTTGCGACCCGGAGAAGCCGAAGGCCATGGAGAATCTGGCGAACATGCCGGCCTTGGACTCTGGATCGTGCGACGCAACGTCGAGGCGTTAGGCGGTCAGGTCAGCGCCACCAACCGAACCGGCGGCGGTCTCTCCGTGGTCATCGCTCTGCCGCGCTACGGTCATTTCTAGCGCGCTGCGGTACGCCTAGTAGTTCCGCTCCATCTTGATGCCGACGCGCCTGTTGGAAGCGGCGCCAACGTCACCTTCGACCGTCACATTGTCGATGACTTCCTTCCCGCGTCACGTCCGTTTCGGCAGATGACCTTCGCGGCAACAAGGCAACGTCGTCGGAGAGATCGGATGCGTCGAAGGTCGTGTTCGTCCAGGGCAAGGTGCCAACTGTAGAGAAAAGTCGGCATGCCTCGCTGGCGGACAGGGCGGGATTCGAACCCGCGGTGGCTGTTACACCACGCACGCTTTCCAAGCGTGTGCCTTAAACCGCTCGGCCACCTGTCCGGGAGCGCGGTCGGCCGCTCTTATAGCGCGGCAGTTGGCCAGAGCAACGGACAAGGGGCAACGGACAAGAGGCAACGGC